>JASHVH010000242.1 GCA_030039575.1 Acidimicrobiales bacterium
TGCGGGCGGGCGGGGCCGGGGCTGAGCCGGACGGCAAACAGGCCCATCGCTCGCGCTGAGGGATGTATTTACATAGCGGCTGGGAGCGGTCCGCGTTCGAGGACCACGGCCAGCTGGGTGGCGATCTGGCGTACTGCTTCGAGATCGCCCACCCAGGCGTTCCGGCCCGCGGCCGTCAGCCCGATGTGAAGCTCGTAGCAGTGGTGCCGTTCGGGAGCGTCCACCCAGGCGTCGGGGTCGTCTCGGACCGAGGGTTCCCGGCGCACGCGGTCCCATGGGTGGGCGGCCGCGATCCCCGGGTACCAGATGGCAGAGCAGAAGGTGCACCATGCCGTGTCGAACAGGAAGTCACCGCGCAGCGAGCACTTCCAGGAGAAAACAGCGTTCGGACGGCTGGCGTCTTCGGCCACCAGCACGTTGGCGTGGAGCAGGTCTCCGTGGACCAGGTCACGTCGCTCGGGGCAGGCTTGGATCAGGTCGCGGACGCGTGCTTCGCTGGCCCGGTAAAGGGGGCCGGCCTCGCTTTGCGCGGTGAGGGCTGCCGTCCAGCCAGGGACCCCCTGGCGCGAGTCGCCGACGAGCCGCTCCAAGAGCCAACCGCGCCAGGTGAGGTCGCTACGCCGGGGTTGCCAGTGCCAGCCAACGGGCAGGTCCGGGCTTTTCGGCACCTTGAACAACGCTGCCAGCAGCGACCCCAGCATTGGGCCCGTGGCGTCTGACTGGTCAGGGCGGAGATCTTCGAGATTGATGCCGTATTGGCGGACTGAGATGGCATACGCGCCTTCGAAGGCGTCGCCGATTTCGACGACCTCCGGGACGGGCAGCTCCGGCGAGGCGAAAGCCCTGGCGGCCCTGTCGGCCTCGAACCAGTCCTTGTGGGCCCCGAAGCGGAGGACCAGCTCGCGGCCAGCGTGGTGGAAGGAGTAGGCGGAGGACCAGAACCCTCCCAGGAGAGGTCGCAGCTCCTCGACGGCACCGTACTTGCGGGCCAGGAACTCGTGAGCCTGGTTCTGTGAGACTCGATAAGGCACTGCGTCCAATGTTGCCCCAGGAGCGAGGCCTCCTCTTTGCGTCTGTGCCTTTCTTGCGCACGACCATGTCTGTTCACGTCTCGGTGAGTGGTGTCGAGGCGTGACCGATGAACATCCGAGTGGGTTGAGCTTAACTGCCAGGCCCCGATATGTATATACTCCCAGTGCTCGCCTTGAGGACCGCTCCGAAGCGTGGCGCTGAGCTTCCTCGTAGATACGAGCGTGCTCGAGCGGATCGGACAACCACGTGTTCGCCAAGCCATCGAACCGCTAGCCGCTCGGGGCGAGTTGGCCCGCGCCCGCATCTGCGACCTGGAAGTCGGGTACTCGGCGCGCAACGGCGCCGAGTGGGACGGGCTTCTCACCGCTCTCGAGGCATTTGTAACCGTTGAGACCACCACTGCTCACATCCGACGGTCCCTCGAAGTTCAGAGATTGTTGGCCGAGCGAAGCCAACAAGGACGAAATATCCCCGATCTTCTCGTCGCCGCTGCTGCCGAGGAGCTCGGGGTCACGGTGCTCCACTACGACGCCGATTTTGACCTCATCGCCAGCGTGACCGGTCAGCGCACCCGCTGGGTCGTTCCCGCGGGACAAGCAGACTGATCTAACCCGAAAACCCCTCTTGGCAACTGAGCACCGTCGAGGCAACGTCCTTCCTGCAGGCTTCCTGCAGGGCCCAGGTCGACATCTGGGAAATTTTCGACGGTCGCTGTCCCCGCCGGTACTGGCTGTTCGTCTCGATGTCGAGAGATGATCCCCCAAAGGAGGCAAGCATGAAGTATGCACTACTCATCTTCCCGAAACCTGGTAGCCACGAAGCGCTGGGACCGGACGAGTACAGACCCGTAAACGCTGAGTACCTTGCGCTGCGGGAAGACCCGCGCTGCCTTGGCGGCGCCCATCTGCAAGCGGGCGAGACGGCCACCACGGTCCGCTATAGCCCTGGCCAGGTCTTGATTACCGACGGCCCTTTCGCCGACACAAAGGAGGTGCTCGGCGGCTACTACGTGCTCGACGCGTCCAACCTGGACGAGGCGTTGGAGTTCGCCCAGCGGGTTCCGGCGGTGCGGCTCGGCGGTGCCGTCGAAGTCAGGCCACTGGTGGAGATCCCGACGGAGAACGCCTTCTGATCGAGGAGGTTTTCCGGCGCGAGTGGGGCCGCGTCCTGGCGTCCCTGATCGGCTTCCTCGGTGACATCGATCTCGCCGAGGAAGCCGCACAGGAGGCCTTTGCGATCGCGGCCGAGCGATGGCCCCGCGACGGGATGCCACAGCATCCGGTGGCCTGGTTGGTGGCCACCGGGCGCAACCGCGCCATCGACCGCGTCCGGCGCGTGCGGACGCTCGAGCACAAGAGCCGCCTGCTCCACAACGATCAATGGACAGAGCCCATGGACGAGATCGACCTCGACGACAGCACTATCGGCGATGACCGCTTGAAGCTGATCTTCACCTGCTGCCACCCGGCACTGGCCGTCGAGGCGCAGGTGGCGCTCACGCTACGGGCCCTTGGGGGGCTCACGACCGAGGAGATCGCACGCGCCTTCCTGGTTTCCCACGAGACAATGAAGCGCCGCCTCTCACGGGCCAAAGCCAAGATCAAGGCTGCCGGGATCCCGTTTGCAGTGCCCGCCGACCGCGTGCTGCCGGACCGCTTGTCGGCGGTGCTGGCGGTGATCTACCTGATTTTCAATGAGGGCTACACGGACCGAGGCGATCTCGCCGCTGAGGCGATCCGGCTCGGCCGGTTGCTGGCTGAGCTGATGGCCGACGAGCCGGAGGTGTACGGGCTGCTGGCCTTGATGCTGCTCCACGACTCACGCCGCGAGGCTCGTGTTGTGGGGGGTGAGCTGATCCCGTTGGCAGAGCAGGACCGCTCGCGGCACGACCGGGCAAAGATCGAGGCTGGCCGCTTTGCGCTCGAACAAGCGCTGGCACTGCGACCTGCGGCGGGGCTATATGTGCTCCAGGCTGCGATCGCCTCGCTGCAGGCCGAGGAGGACATCGACTGGAACGAGGTGACAGTGCTCTACGAGCGGCTCGAGCGTCTCACCGGCTCCCCAGTTGTCGCCCTCAATCGCGCCGTGGCCGTCGCCGAGGCGGGCGCGCCCGAACGGGCACTTGAGCTCGTGGACTCGCTCGATCTCAGCGAGTACCGCTACCTCCATTCCACCCGGGCCGAGCTACTGCGCCGTCTCGGCCGCGACGACGAAGCCCGCGAGGCGTTCCAGACCGCCCTGGGGCTGGCGGCCACTGACCTGGAGCGTCGGTTCCTCGCCCGCCGGCTCTCCGAGCTTTGACCCACCATGGGGCTTGGCCGGCTCAAGACGCCGCCATCATCGTCGGCCCAAACAGCCGAGACTGGAAGGCGGCGGCAGCGATCTAGATGAGGCACAAACAACAGCGTCAAACCTAGTGACCTCGTCGGCCGCCCCAGATGTCGACATGCAACCTGGCGCTGATGTTGAACCCTTTGGCGATGGCTGGGCCCGCCACGGCCTGCAGGTGCCCCTGCACCGCCACGCGGCTACGGCCCTCGGGCATCACCCACACCCGGCTGGCCGGGATGCCGAGGTTGCCACAGATGCCGGCCGTGAGCTCAACGTCGGCGGCGTCGCAGCACACGAACTTGAAATAGGCTTTTTCGGTGGCCAGGAAGGCCCGCAGCGCCTCCTGCCTGATGGTGACCGACAGCTCCTGGCCCGAGTTGGGCAGCTTGGGCGACACGTTGAACGTGGTCACCGCCAGGACGAGCCGGGCGGGCGGGGCATGCCGGCCGTTGGTCTCGACCTCGACCTCGTAGCCCTCGCTGGCCAGGCCCGAGGCCAGGTCGGTCAGCTCGTCCAGCTGTACGAACGGCTCGCCCCCGGTGACCACCACCAGGCTCACGCCCATGTCCGCCACCGCCTCAGCCACCTTGTCGGGGCCCATATCGTGCAGCTCCTGGACCGGGTCATAGCGCACCCCGTTGCGGCCGGACCAGTCCCAGGTGTAGGCGGTGTCGCACCAGCGGCAGGCCAGGTCGCAACGCCCCAGGCGCACGAAGCCGGCCCGGCGCCCCGTGCTGGGCCCCTCACCTTGGATGGTAGGCCCGAAGATCTCACTGACCTTCACGGGGCTCCTCACACATACGGGCCATCGTCCGCCCGGCGCCAGCGTTCGTGCCCGAACCAACTCGTGTCATAAATCCGGCCCAGCAGAAAAGTTCGAGCTGAACGTTGTCCGGGTCACGAAATGCGATCATTGCGTTTTGCGAGCTGGGTTCGGTCCGCCCGAGTCTTGCTCAGTCGGGTGTGGCACCCTCAGACGTCACGATCGCGGTCACGGTCTTGCGTCCGAGCCCGGAGACGTCCGCCAACTGACGTATCGAAGCGCCGGATTTGTGAGCCACGCGGATCATGTCGTCGACCCCAGCCTCAGCCACGTTGAGGTGCGCCAACGTCATCCCAAGAAGCTCAAGAGCCTCCACGCGTCCAAGCTCGACCCTAACCACTGGCTCGATGCTACCCAGTGGTGGTCCATAGCGGACCACCACTCAGGCCCGGCGCTCGCAGCAGAACTCTCCGATCTGACCTTTCAAGCCCGGCTCAAAGCTCATGCGCCCTCGTGGTGGTGGGCTACCGCGGCCAACTGCTCGCGGTTCGCCACACCAAGCTTTGCGAACGCCCGGTTCAGATGGCTTTTCACGGTCACCGTTGATATGAAAAGCCGCTCTGCTATCTCTCCATTGGTCAAGTGCTCACCGACAAGGGACACGACCTTGTGCTCCGATGCCGTCAAACTCGACCAGCCATAACGAGGCCGGCTGCGGCTACCCCGTCCTCGGCGGGCATAAGCGACAGCCTCTTCGAGCGTGAGTGACCTGCCTTGTGAGATGGCGTGCTCGAAGGCGTCCTCCCCGAGTGCACTTCGTATATCGCCAAGCACTGAGGTCACTTCGTCGCTATATGGGACGGGCCGCACGTAGCCGGTCAGGTTTCGTTGTGCCTCGGCGGCCCCCGCGAGGCGTGCCCCTTCGGCGTGGAGGTCAAGGTCACTGCACGTCATTGTCACCAGTTCGAGCAGGTCGATCGCCCACAGCGTGTGGCCCCCTGCAACGGCTGCCGCCAGCCCGTCGCAAGCCAAGAGATGGGCGCGGCGCGACTCCCCTTCCGCTCGCGCCAACCGGCTCTCGGCCCGAAAAGTGGGCGCTCCGGCCGGCTCGAGCCCTCGCGACAGCCGCCAGCTCGTCGCGCGGAGATGGCGACGGGCGGTCGGTAAATCCCCCCGCTTTATGGCCACCTCCGCCAGCACTGCCCGGTTTTCCAAGCACCCGACGGCAAGATCGAACGACTCCAATTTGGCAGCAGCCGCCTCCAGAACCTCGTAGCCGTCGTCCTGGCGGCCCTGCGACACCCAAAGCCGGCCTTGGTTCGCTTGGTAGATCAACACAAAGTACGTGTCACCAGCCGCAGTGGCCAGCGAAAGGGCACGGGCGACGGCCTCGGCTGCGTGGTCGGCTTGCCCCAGGCGCCCGAGGACTTCGGCACGCACCGAGTCTGCGTTGGCTATGTAGAGCGGCGCCAAATCCTCGCTGAGGCGAAATAGCTCGTCGGCCTTTTCGAGTGCCCACCCGAGACGACCTGTGCACATGGCGGAATAAGCTATAACTGCCAAGGCGCTCCCTCGGCCTGTGGGCCAGTCGATGGTCTCACACACTTGTAAACCCTCCTCGCCGGCCGCCAAAGCCTCGGCGGGCCGGCCCAGCCAGGTCAAGGCCCAGCCCTTCGCCCACAGGCCCCGAGCCTCGAGGACTGGTCGCCTGCTCGCTCGAGCTACGGCGACGGCCTTAGCGGCCGCCTCCAGCGCCTCGGCCGGATTGGCTTCGATTTGAATGGCTGCCATCCCTACAAGGCCACGGGCCTTTATGGCCTCGTCCCCGAGAGACTCCCCGAGCGCCACCAAATCGGACGCAAGGCGCAAGGACATGGCAGGGTCCTTCAGTCGCGACGAATGGGCGGCTGATTCCAGAAGGTCTGCCCGGCACGACAACTGCAGGTTCGTAGCCAAGAAGGGCCCGCACTGGGCCAAGAATTCCGAGTTGAAGCCTAAAGCGTAAAAGAAACTACCCAACGAGCTCAG
>JASHVH010000243.1 GCA_030039575.1 Acidimicrobiales bacterium
GGAGTGGTGCTGCTGATCCCCCGCTTTTTGGTCTTGAAGGAGTTTGGGCTGTTCAACTCCTACCCGGGGATGATCTTGCCCATGATCGTGGACGCCACCGGCATCTTCCTGATGCGCCAGTTCTTCTTGCAGGTGCCGGTGTCGCTCGAGGAGGCGGCCAAGGTCGATGGCGCCAGCATCTTGCGTACCTGGTGGAGCATCGTCCTGCCCATAGTCAGGCCAGGCTTGATCACCCTGACCATCATTTCGTTCCAGGGCTCGTGGAACGAGTTCCAGTTCTTCGAGGTAGCCACCATTTCCCCCAAGTACTACACGCTGACGACGGGCCTGGCCGACATCGTCGGGGGCGGCCTGTCCGCTGGTAACCAGTTCCCGCTCAAGCTGGGGGCCTCGGTGCTGACGATCGTCCCCATCGCCATCCTGTTCTTCGTCTTGTCGAAGTACATCGTGCGCCCCCGGCTGGGCGGCGCGGTCAAGGGGTAGTGGCACCGGGGCCTACCTGGGTAGCCTGTCCGGGATGGAGTTGTTGCACTGGGAGCGCCGGCCGAGCCTCCGCCAGCCCGCGCTGGTGGCTGCCTTCGAGGGCTGGAACGACGCCGGTAACGCTGCCTCTGAAGCGGCCGCCTACTTGATGCGGGCCTGGCACGGGAGCAGGTTCGCAACGTTCGAGCCGGAGGAACTGTTCGACTTCACCTCCACCCGCCCTCAAGTGCGGCTCGAGTACGGCGAGACCCGCCGCCTCGAGTGGCCTTCCATCCAGCTGTCCAGCGCTTCGGCCCCCGGCTCCGGCCGGGACGTCGTCTTCCTGAGCGGGCCCGAGCCTCAGCTTCGCTGGCGCAGCTTTGCCGAGGAAGTGCGCGAGACGTGCACCGCGCTCGGGGTCAACCTGGCCGTCCTGCTCGGCGCCCTGCTGGCCGATGTCCCCCATACCCGGCCCGTGAGGGTGACGGGCGGCGCCGGCAACGCTGAGCTGGCCGCCCTGGCCGGTGTGGAGCCCTCGTACTACGAAGGGCCCACCGGTATCGTCGGCGTCGTGGCGGAAGCCCTCGGGCGGGCGGGCATCGCCACCACCTCTCTGTGGGCCAGCGTCCCCCACTATGTCTCGCAGAGCTCCTCGCCGAAAGCGACATTGGCCCTGGTCGAACGGTCGGCACGGGTCCTCGGGACCGAGGTGGACCTGGCCAAGCTGCGCATCTCCTCTGCCGCTTACGAGCGCCAGATCAATGAGCTCGTCGCCTCCGACGAAGACGCTTCCGCCTACGTGACCCGGCTCGAGGAGCAGGACGCGGAGGTCCACCCCCCTGAGACGGAAACGGCCGGCGGTGACGAAGGCGCCCGCCTGACGCCGGCGTCGGGCGAACGGCTGGCGGCCGAGGTAGAGCGCTACCTCCGCGAACACCCCAAGGAGTAACGCGTAGCCGGCCGCCGTCTCTTTTTCACCGTGTGCCCGAAACTTCTTTAAAGAGGGCGGTAGTGTGGGTGGCGGTGGCTAATTGCGTCCACGGGTTCCCACAGAGCGAGTGCCTCATATGCCAGACACTCGGGAGCAGCTCTACTAAGTCCACAGCTACGAAGACCAAAGTGGCCAGCCCGCCCGAAGGGCTGAGCGCGCTGCCCAACGGCCGGGCTTCGCGCCCCTTGGCCACGAGAGAGCCGGGACCGGCGACTGCCAACGGCCGAGGTGGCCGCGGTCCGAGCCCGCTACTGGCCATCCTGGTCGCCATCGTCGTAGGCGGCCTGCTCGTGTGGGCGTTCGCCGGCATCGTCTCGGTCGCCTTCCATATCGCCGAGTTCGTCGCCCTGGCCCTCGTCGCTGGATGGGTCGGTTACAAGCTCGGCCACGCCAGGGGCCGCCGGGGCCACTGACGGGGCGGCCTACCCTCACTCCGTCCGGGCCCTCTACCGACGAGGGCGGGAGTGGGCGGCGCAAGCGATTGCTGGTGCTGGGCGTCTGCTCGCTCAGCCTGTTCATGGTGACGCTCGACAACACGATCGTCAACGTTGCCCTCCCGTCCCTGCAGCGACAGTTCCACGCATCGGTGTCGGAACTGCAATGGGTGGCGGACGCGTACCTCTTGGTTCTTGCGTCGCTGTTGCTCTTCGGCGGCTCGCTCGGCGACCGGTTTGGCCGCCGCCGGATCCTGCGGACCGGGCTCGTATTGTTCGGTGCCGGCTCGCTGGCCTGCAGCCTGTCGCCCAGCCTGCCCTTGCTGATCGTGTTCAGGATGCTCCAAGCGGGCGGTGGCTTCATGCTCAACCCGAACTCCCTGTCCATAATCTCCAATACGTTCACGGACCCGAAGGAACGAGCGGCCGCCATCGGTTTTTGGGGCGGCGTCGTCGGGATTAGCACCGCTGCCGGCCCGGTCTTGGGCGGGGCGCTCATAGACGCCATCGACTGGAGGGCGATTTTTTGGGTCAACGTGCCTGTGGTGGTGCTGACCCTCGTGCTGCTGAGGCTTTTCGTGCCAGAGTCGAAATCCCCGAAACCTAGACGCCTCGACCCGAAAGGCCAGGTCCTGGCCATAGTGGTCCTGGCTTCGCTGACCTACGGCATCATCGAAGGCCCGGACAGAGGGTGGACCGACGGGCTTATCCTGACGTGCTTTGCCGTCGCCGCCGTCGGAGCCGCCCTGTTTGTACACGTAGAACGCCGGCAAGAAGAGCCGCTCTTGCAACTTCGCTTCTTCCGGAGCCCACCGTTTTCCGGCGCCGCCGCCATAGCCATCCTGGCCTTTGTCATTTTGGCCGGGTGGCTCTTCATCAACACTCTCTACCTACAGGAGGTCCGGGGCTACTCGCCCCTGAAGGCAGGGGTGGCGGCATTGCCGGCCACGATCGTGATCGTGGCAGTATCGCCTTTCACCGGCCGCATTGTCGGGCGACGCGGGTCGCGCTGGCCCTTGTGCGCCGCCGGTCTCCTGCTGGCCGCCGGGACGGCATTGCTCATTTTCGTACAGCCCGACACGTCTTACCTCTTTCTCGCCTTCGCCTACCTGCTCATCGGGCTCGGGTTCGGAGCGGTGAACCCGCCGATCACGAACACGGCCGTGAGCGGGATGCCCCTCAGCCAGGCCGGAGTGGCTTCGGCTGTAGCAGGCACGGCCCGCCAACTCGGCAGTGTCCTTGGGGTCGCCGTGCTTGGGTCCGTCCTGAGCTCCCAGTTGCGCAGCCAGTTAAGCGCTCGGCTGGCCAGCTCCCATCTCCCCCAGAGCGTGCAAGCAAAAGTGAGCAGGGCCGGCGTCGGCTTGAGCCAGGCCTACGGCTCCGATCTCCCGCCCAGAGCGGCCAAGATCGTGGGCGAGGCCTTCACGACGGCCACGCACGCCGGATGGGTGGTGACGGCTGTCTGCGGCGTCCTCATCGCCGTCGTCGCCTTCTTCACCACGAGTGCCAGGGCTCGCCAACAAGCTCGGCTCGTCCTGCAGGGCAGCGCCCCTTGAGGGTCGCGAAATCCCGAGGCCCGAGTGCCCCTTATATCACCCGGGGCGACGATGGCGCCCGGCCACCGTCGTGGCCGTCCCCCGCCTCCTCGTCCCCGTAGGCCACATAGCCCGACTCTTCTAGCTCCAGCGCCAGCTCCGGCCCACCGGTGGCCACCACCCGGCCGGCGGAAAGGACATGGACCTGGTCCACCGGGAGCTCAGACAACAGGCGGTAGTAGTGGGTAATAGCCAGCACCCCGATCCCTGAGCCGCGGGCGAGTTCCGCCACGCGCCGGGCAACGGCCCTGAGGGCATCGATGTCGAGGCCCGAATCGATCTCGTCGAGGACGGCGATGCTCGGGCGCAACACGCCGAGCTGGAGGACTTCGTTGCGTTTCCGTTCGCCTCCCGACAAGTCGACATTAAGAGGCCGCGACAGGAAACTTTCGTCGAGGCCAACCTCCCGCGCCTCGGTCGCCAAAAGGGCCGGCACGTCCGCCGGGTTGCGGCCCGACGCCCTGAACGCCTCGCCGAGGGCGTCCACCAGGGTTACGCCGGGCACCTCGATCGGGTACTGCAGGGCCAGGAACAGGCCGGCTCTGGCGCGTTCCCAGGCCGGCATGGCCAGCAGGTCGGCGCCGTCCAAATAGACCGTCCCCCCGGTGACGTCGTACCCCGGACGCCCGGCGATGACGTGAGAAAGGGTGGACTTGCCGGAGCCGTTCGGGCCCATTACGGCATGGACTTCGCCGCTCGCCACCCGGAGGTCCACCCCGCGCAATATTTCTTTCCCGTTCACCGACGCACGGAGCCCGGTCACCACCAGTTCGCTCACGGTATGCTCACGATCACTTCGTCGCCTTCTATCCTCACCGGGTAGACCTGGACGGGGACGGTAGCCGGGAGGCTCTCCGGTGACCCGTCTTTCAAGGAGAACGTGCTGCCGTGCTTGGTGCATTCGATGCTGCAGCCAAACGGCTCCACTTCGCCTTCGGACAGCCGCCACTCTTGATGGCTACACCGGTCGACGAGGGCATAGACGTCGTCGCCCACCCGCACCAGGCATACCCCGTACGGCCCCCCTTCGGCCCGGATGGCCTCGCCGTCGGGTATATCTGCCAGTTTTACCCTTATTTCTTGGGCCAAAGGTACCAGCCTCAACCTTGCCCCTGCGCCGGCGCGTGGCCGGCCGCCGGCTGCTCATAACCACCAAAACCGGCCGAGCCGAGCTTGCTCGCAAATGCCTGGCGCAGCCACGCCAAAGCACCGGCGACCGGGAAGCGGGCCAGCAGGTCTTCCATGAAACCGAGCGCGATCACGCGTTCTGCGATGTGAGCCGGTACACCGCGGCTTTCGAGGTAAAAACGCTGTGATTCATCTATAGGCCCCACCGCGGAGGCGTGCGAACAACGGACGTCGTTGTCTTCGATCTCCAGGTTCGGGACCGAGTACGCCTGCGCCCCTTCGGAGAGCACGAGGTTGCGGTTCGTCTGAAAAGCATTGGTGCCCTTGGCCCCCTTTTCGACGCGGATGAGGCCGGAGTAAACCGAACGGGCGGTGTTGGCGACTGCGCCCTTGAACAGCAGGTCCGAGCGGGTTTGAGGCGCGGCGTGGTGCTGGACTGTGCGCAGGTCGTGCATCTGGTCACCGGCCCCGAAGTAAGCGGCCAATAACTCGCTGTCCCCCGCCGCGCCTTCGAGCACCGAGTCGGTGCGGACACGGGCATAGTCGCCTCCCAACGCCACCGTCATGGAGCGCAAGGTGGCGTCCCGGCCGACTCGGCTCACCTGGTTGCCAAGCTGCCAGGCCCGTGAACCAAGGAGTTGGACCTGCCCGAAGCCGAGCCTCGCCCCCCGGCCGAGCGAGAGTTCTGTAAGCGGGACAGCCAGGATGTGAGCATCTGTCGAGGCGATGACCTCAATAACCCGCACCGAAGCGTTCTCACCGACTTCGACCTCGAGGCGGGGGAACACGGCGGAGCCGTCCTCGTCGAGCCAGTGGACCAGCACGACCGGGGCCGCCACCTCTGCCCCCGAGGCCACCTTTACCCGCCAAGGGGCTCTTACGAAAGCCCCGTTCATGGCCGTCCACACGTCGGCTCTCGGGCCGGAGAGGACGGCCACGGGCTCGCTACCGTCACCCAGCGGGCCGTAGCCGACGGGCAGCACGTCGACGCCCGGTTGGGGTCGGAGAACAGCCCCTTCACCGCCGTTGTGGCTGACCACGAGGGTCGCCACCGGTCCCACCGCTGCCACCAACTGCTGGACCTGCTCAGGCAAGCCATGAAGGGGCACTTCACCACCCCCCGGGCAAGGTGCGTAACGGCTGAGGTCGAGGTCGTCTATCCGGCTGTAGCGCCAAATTTCCTCGGACTCTGTTGGCAGTTCCAGGCCCGAGAAACGCTCCCAGGACGCGCGGCGGCGGTCGAGGAGCCAGGCCGGCCCCGGCAGAGCGGCAACGGCGTCCGCGTTGAACTCAGAACTCAAAGGAACGGGCACAGTA
>JASHVH010000244.1 GCA_030039575.1 Acidimicrobiales bacterium
TGGGGAACTCGGGCACCATGGCCACCAGTTCGCGGCCCTCCGGGCCCATCTGGCGCCCGAACAACCGCTCCACCACCGCCACCGCTTGAGCCCCTTCGTGGATCAGGCCGCTCCAGTACAGGTAGCCGGCCACGACACCCATGAGCCTGTCACCAACCTCCTCCTGGTGGACCAGGACCTGCTCGTCGTCGCGCAGCCATGACCGCAAGTGCTCGTACAGGCCTGGCAGGACGCTGGCCGGGTCGTCGTTAGCCGCAAACGGCAAATGGGACCAGGCCAGCTTTTCCTCGTCGTAGGCATACAGGTTGTGCGGGGAGACGAGCAGGGAGACCACCCTGGTGAAACCCTGGCACTTCAGCCACAGGATTTCCTCCCGCCTCCGGACTTTCCTGTGGTTGCGCGCGTACCCGCCCGGGCGCTCGGAGACCGCCAGTTTGTCCTTTATCACCCACGTGAAAAACCGCGGCTTTATGCCCGCGGCCCACTTACCCCTCATATTGCTCGGCCCGCTCATATGGCTCCAACGAGCCTGGCCGCATCGGCCGTCGCCTTCACGTCATGGGCTCGGACCATGGCCGCCCCCTTTACCATCGCCCAGACCGCACCGGCCAGAGAGCCTTCTAGCCGGTCCCCGGTGGGCGCTGGCTCGTGCTCACCGCCGGAAGCAAGGACGCCTATGAAGCGTTTGCGCGACAGCCCGATGGCCACTGGCCATCCCGTGCCGACGAGTTCGTCAAGGCGAGCCAGGAGGGCCAGGTTGTGGGCCGTCGTTTTGGCGAAACCAATGCCCGGGTCTACCCAGACCTCGGGTACTCCCGCGCCGGCCGCTAGCTCAGCCCGTTCAACCAGGAATTCCTTCACGTCGGTGACCACATCCGAATAATTTGCCAGGGACATCATGGTCGATGGCTCGCCCCGCATATGCATGGCCACCCAACCGGCACGGGCCTCCGCCGCCAGTGGCCACAATGTGGCGGAAACGTCATTGATGATGGTGGCACCGGCTTCGAGCGCGGCTTGGGCCACCGCTCGCTTGCGGGTGTCCACCGAAACCCGGGCGCGCCCGTTGGCCCGCTGCGCCAGCTCTTTGACGACCGGCACCACGCGGCGGAGCTCTTCACTCTCAGCCACAGGAGCGGCGGCCGGCCGGGTTGACTCACCCCCCACGTCGACGATGTCAGCTCCCTCGTCGATCATCGCCGACCCCCGGGCGACGGCCGCTTCCTCGTCTTCCCACTGCCCACCGTCATAGAACGAGTCCGGCGTTACGTTGAGGACCCCCATCAGTAGCGTCATCGCAGCGCGCCAGCTTAGTGAGCCGAAAATCACGCCCGACCGGCAATAGGTCCCGCGGGCTACCAGCCTGGTCAGGAAAGCGCAGGTCAGAGGGCTATTGCTGAATTGAGATAAGGGTCGACAACAACCGTCGGGCGCCCGAAGAAGTCCTGCTGGGTACACCGTCTAGCTCGACGCCAGCGGCCTCTTCGCCGGCGACAGCGCAGGCGGGCCTCGCTCAAGGCCCCGAGCGAGTATGACGAAAAGGTTCTCGTGGCCGCACGACGGGGCGCCTGGCCTATGGAGCCAGAGGCAGAGACCCCAATCCAAGCAGAACCGCAGCGAACCGACCCGAGCACGTCCGGCTGGTGGGCGGCCGAACGCCGGCGACTGGACCGGCCCAGCCTGCCGCCGGCGCCCATCGCGTCGTCTTCACATAACGCCACCGGGACCGCCACGCTGGTCCTGACGGGCACCGGCCCCGAGGCCGGGCCGTCGCCGGCCCTGCCGGCCGGTGCGGGCTCCCGCCGGCGGCGGGGATGGATCTGGTTGACCAGGTTGTGGGCGTTGGTCAAGGTGGCGAGCCTGGTGTACACGACCTGGTGGGCAATGGGCTATTTGCACGCCGGCCTCGGCACAAAGCTCTCTGCCTACGGCGCTGTCAGCCTTTTCGCCGGCTTCGGGGCGCGCTGGCGCAAACGGTTCTTCGGGCCCGGCCAGCTCATCGAACCCGACCTGTACGAAGAGGTCGGGCGGTGGTTGTACCGGCTCGGCGTCGCCCTCGTGCTGGTCGGCGGGGCCGCAGTGGTCGCGCAGTACGCCTCCCACTGAACGCCACCTCGTCGACCGGGACAGAGGAGCGGGGCGCGGCCGCGCCCCCCTCTGGCTAGCTCGCCCGCTGGATGAACCCAAGCACCTCGGCCCGAGCCGCTGCGCTGGTGAGGAAGTGACCGCGCACCGCCGATGTCACCGTGATGGCACCGGGTTTTTTGACCCCCCGCATCGACATGCACAGGTGCTCGGCTTCGATGACGACGAGCACACCTATGGGGTCCAGCTTGCGCACTAGCGTGTCCGCGATCTGGGAGGTGAGCCGTTCCTGCACCTGGGGACGCTTGGCGAAACCCTCGACCAAACGGGCCAATTTCGACAGGCCCGTGACGCGCCCATCCGCCCCCGGGATGTACGCCACATGCGCTTTGCCCAGCCATGGCAGCAGGTGATGTTCGCACACGCTGTAAATGGGGATGTCGCGCACGAGTACCAGCTCGTCGTGGTCGGCTTCGAAGGTGGCTGAAAGGTGCTCGCCCGGGTCTTCGCGCAGGCCTGAGAAGATCTCGGCGTACATGCGCGCGACCCGGGCCGGAGTGGCCCGAAGGCCTTCGCGGTCGGGGTCCTCGCCCACCGCGACCAGGATGTCCCGGACGGCCGCCGCCAGGCGGTCCAGGTCGACCTCGCCGGCGGCCGGCCGTTCTGCTGGCCCGCCCAGCCCGTTTCCTTGCTCGGCCGGCGCGTCCTGCGGGACAAAGGGAATTTCGTTCTGGGGTTTCACCCTGCCACCCTAAGGCAAAAAGCTGATCTGGCTGATCTGGCTGACCTGGTTGTCAGGTCAGGTAAGGGAGGCGGGGCCGTTGTAGCGCCTGACGCAGGCGAGGTTGCGGTAACGCTCAGCCACGTCAAGGCCGTAACCGACGACAAAATCCCGCGGGATCCGAAAGCCCACGTAGGCGAGTTCGGGCACGGACACCTCGATGTCCTTAACGAGCAAGGCGCAAACAGCAAGACTGGCGGGTTGCCGAGCGGCCAGGTTGCGCAGGAGGAAAGCGAGCGTGAGGCCCGAGTCGACAATGTCCTCGACGAGCAGCACGTGCCGGCCCGTGAGGTCAGTGTCCAGGTCCTTCACGATCCGCACCACTCCGCTCGTCCGCGTGCTGCTGCCGTAAGAGGCGACGGCCATGAAATCGAACTCGACGGGCAGGGCGATGGACCGAGCCAGGTCGCTCATGAACACAAACGCGCCCTTCAGCACGCCCACCAGCAAAGGAGGCCGGTCGGCATAGTCGGCGGTGATGCGAGCGCCAAGGTCGGCTATCCGCGCCCGGATTTCCTCTTCGGTTACGACGACCTCACCCAGGTTGGGGTCGTCTTCAGCCTGAAGCTCGAAGCTGACCGGCGCTTGCAGGCCGGCTTCAACCGGCGGTGCCGCTCCATCGTCTGGCGTACCGTCTGTCGCCGCCGTCCCCGGGCTGCCCCGGCTCATCGATGCCATTTACCCGCCAACCTAGCCTGCCCAGTCGCCCGGTTTGGCACCCGGGTTGGGGTCGATCTCGAGACGCCCCGATGAGCGCCGCAAACGACGGCCTCCTGCCAGTTCGCAGGCGACAGCCCGGCCCGTCACCACGGCCCATACCCTCTGGAGCTCCCGCTCCGATGGGGGGTGGTGCTCGGGGCCTTCGCCCTGGCGCAGCCAGGAGCGCAAAGCCCTTTTGGCCAGTGGCGGGGGGGCGCTCGAAAGGGCGCGGGCGTCGGTGGGGTCGAGGGCACTGGCCAGCAGGTCAAGGAAGTCGGCGTC
>JASHVH010000245.1 GCA_030039575.1 Acidimicrobiales bacterium
GACCGTCATGCCAACCTGAACAGCACGGTGATCGGGCCTTACGAAAAGCCTTCGGTGCGCCTACCCGGGGCCGGTGGGGCGCCCGAGATAGCCGCCTCATGCCGTGAAGTCATCATCATCATCCGCCAGTCGCGCCGGAACTTCGTCGAGAAGCTCGACTTCGTCACCTCCGTTGGCTACCTGGACGGCCCCGGGGACCGGCGCCGGCTCGGGCTCAAAGGCATAGGCCCCACACTGGTGATCACCGACCTCGGGCTGCTCAGGCCGCGACCGGGCGACCTCGAGCTCGAGCTGACGCACCTCCACCCCGGTGTCACCCTGGACCAAGCGCGCCAGGCCACCGGCTGGGACCTGGCCGTGGCGCCTGAACTGGCGCGTACAGACCCGCCTTCGGCGGCGGAACTGGTCACCCTCAGGAAGTTGACGGCGACGCTGGCGTCAAGCCGCGGCCAAAGGCACCGGTCTTGAACCTCACCACCGGTGGGGCCGGCCCCGGGACTGGGCCTCTAACAGATCCTGTAACAGGCCTCGTCCCGGCGCCTGTCCCGGGCCCGGTAGAAGGTACGGCCCCGGACCCGCCCTATGACTACCCGGGTTACCGGTCAACGAGGCTGCGAGCGCCGAAGCGGCCACTGCTCCCGCTGCCGCAGGGCGAGACCGAGCGGAGAGGGCCGTTGTTCGGCGAAAGCAGCGTCGACCCCGCGGACAGCGACCTGACCATTGGCGGCACCGGGGCACCGATCGGCGAGCGGATCATCGTGAGCGGGCGGGTGACCGGTTCGACGGGCAGGCCCGTCCGGCGCCAGCTGGTCGAGATCTGGCAGGCCAATGCGGCCGGCCGCTACCGCCACGGGACCGACAACCACGACGCGCCCCTTGACCCCAATTTCACCGGGGCCGGACGTTGCCTGACAGATGACGACGGCCGGTACCGCTTCGTGAGCATCAGGCCCGGCGAGTACCCCTGGGCGAACCATCAGAACGCGTGGCGGCCGGCGCACATCCACTTCTCGGTGTTCGGCACCAATTTCGCCGAGCGCCTGGTCACCCAGATGTACTTCCCCGGCGACCCCTTGCTGGCCCTCGACCCGATGTTCCAATCGGTCCGGGACCGGCGGGCGGCGGAACTGTTGGTGGCCCGGTTCGACCTCGCCGGCACCGTCGAACATTGGGCCCTCGGTTACGTGTTCGACATCGTGGTCGGCGGGCGAGGCCAGACGCCGGCGGACGGCCCCACGGCCCTCTGAGCCGCAGCCATGCCCACGGGTACCTCCCCTCCCACTCTCACACCCTCGCAGACGGCGGGCCCGTTCGTGAGCATCGGGACGGAGTGGGACGCCACCGGGCAGGCCGTCCCGGACGGCACACCGGGCGTGGTGTACGTGGAGGGGCACGTCCTGGACGGCCTCGGCCAGCCCGTCACCGACGCCATGCTGGAGTTCTGGCAGGCCGACCCTGATGGCCGCTTCCCGCCCGAGTCGGTGTTCGCATCGTGGACGGGGTTCACCCGGGCCCTCACCGGCCAGGACGGGAGCTACCGCCTGGTGACCCTCAAACCGGGGCCGGTGCCGGGACCGGCCGGCGAGGCGCAGGCCCCTCACATCGACGTGTCCATCTTCGCCAGGGGGCTGCTCCAGAGACTGGTGACCCGCATCTACTTCTCCGACGAGGAGGAACTCAATTCGTCCGACCCGGTGCTGGCCGGTCTGGGAGGGCCATCGCTGGTGAGCCGGCTGGTGGCCATCCGCCAACCAGGCCGCCAACCGGGCGGCCCGGCGCGCGCCTCCACATTCCGCTTCGACATCCGGCTGCAAGGCGACCAGGAGACGGTCTTCTTTGCCCCCTGGTGAGGCCGGCGCCAGTTCCGATGAGGCCAGTTCCTCCGAGGCCAGTTCCTTTGATGACAGCCTTTTTGGCCCCGTCTTCACCACGGACGACCTGGCCGAAGCCACGTCGGGCCGCGCCTGGGTGGCCGGCATGCTGGCCTTCGAAGCGGCCCTGGCCACGGCCGAAGCCGAAGTGGGCCTGGTGCCCCCCGACGCGGCCGCCGCCATCGCCCGGTGCTGCCGCCAGGCTGACATCGACCCCGCCGCCCTGGGCCGAGCCGCCCGGCTTGGGGCCAGCCCGGCCATCCCGTTGGTGGCCGAGTTGCGCCGCCGGTTGCCCGCCGAGGCCGAGGGCTGGGTGCACTTCGGGGCGACCAGCCAGGACGTGCTCGACACCGCCCTGATGCTGGTGCTGCGCCGGGTCACGGAACTGGTCCTCGCCGACCTCGGCCGCCTGGCCCGAGCGGCCGCCACCCTGGCAAAGGAGCACCGCTCGACGATCACCGCCGCCCGCACGCTGCTGCAACATGCGGCCCCAACCACCTTTGGGCGGAGAGCCGCCGGCTGGCTCGTGGCCGTCATGGAGGCCGGCGACAACCTGCGGGAAGCCCGGCGCAGCCGGCTGGCGGTCCAGCTCGGGGGCCCGGCCGGGACGCTCGCCTCCCTCGGACGGTCAGGTCCGCGGGTAGTGGGACTGGTGGCCACCGAACTCGGCCTCGAAGTGCCGGTGCTCCCGTGGCACACGGACCGCACGCGGGTGGCCGAGGTTTCCTGCGCGCTGGCCCTATGCGCCGGAGCGGCAGGCAAGGTGGCCCTGGACATCTCGCTCCTGATGCAGACGGAGGTAAGCGAGGTCTTCGAACCCTCGGCCGCCGGTCGAGGGGCCTCGTCCTCGTTGCCGCACAAGCGCAACCCGGCTATGGCGGTCGAGGTCCTGGCCGCCTGCCGGCGCGCAGAAGCCCTGGCCGGCGTCGTCCTGTCGGGGATGGTCCAAGAGCAGGAACGGGCCGTGGGCGCATGGCAAGCCGAATGGCAGACGGTGCCCGAGCTCGCCCGGGCGGCGGGCGGGGCGGTTTCCTTTGCCGCCGACATGCTGGCCGGCCTCGAGGTCAGCCCGGCCCGGATGGCCCAGAACCTCGCCGGCACCGGGGGCCTCGCCTTGGCTGAGCGGTTGACCACAGAACTGACCCCGCTCATCGGTTACAGCGAGGCGCGACGGTCGGTGGAAGCGGCCAGCCGGCAGGTCGTTGTGGCGGGCATCTCCCTCCAGGAGGCTTTGTCCCGGGAGCCCGGGGTGGCCGAGGTAATGCCGCGGTTGCCGCCCGACGTTTTCGACCCGGCCGGTTGGCTTGGCTCGTCCGAGGCGTTCGTCGACCGTGCCCTGGAGCTTTACCACAAGGCGTACGGGGATGACTGAGGCCGCCGCCGGTTATGAGCTCGAGGGGCCCGAGGATGCTCCTCTTCTAGTCCTGATCGGTTCGCTGGGCACGGACAGGCACGTCTGGAGCCCCCAGATGCGGGCGTTCAGCAGCTGGTTCCGGGTACTGCGGGTGGAGCACCCCGGCCACGACGGCCGCGCCGCGCCCAAAGGCCCGTACTCGCTCGAGGGCCTCGGCCTCCGGGTGGTGGACGTGCTCGACGCCATCGGCGCCGGCCGGGCCCATTTCGCCGGGCTCTCCCTCGGTGGGCTGGTAGCCATGTGGGTGGCAGTCGAGCACCCGGCGCGGGTCGAAAGGCTGGCGGTGTGCTGCAGCGCCCCGTCCTTCAGACCGCCGGCGACGTGGGTGGAGCGGGCGGAAAAGGTACGGGCAGAAGGGACCGCCCCGCTGGTAGAGGGGGCGCTCGGTCGGTGGTTCACCCCTGCGTTCTTGCGGGAGCACCCCGACGTGGGTGACCGTTTCGGGGCCATGCTCGCCGGGGTCGACCCCGAAGGGTACGCCTCCTGTTGTGAGGCCCTCGCCACCGCCGACCTCACCTCCGAGCTGGGCCGGATAGAAGCGCCGACCCTCGTTTTGGGAGGGGCTCAGGACCCCGTGGTGCCTCCGGCGTCGGCGGCGGCGACCATGACCGCCGTGCGGGGCTCGGCCCTGTGCGTGCTCCCCGGCGCCGCCCACCTGGCCAACGTCGAGCAGCCAGAGGCCTTCAACAGCGCAGTATTGCAGCATCTGGCGGGCCGGCCTGACGAGCGCGGCATGGCGGAAAGGCGGGCCGTCCTGGGTGCCGCCCACGTCGAACGGTCCCTGGCGGGCGCGTCGGAACTGACGGCGCCCTTCCAGGACTTCCTGACCCGGTGGCCCTGGGGCGAAGTCTGGGCGCGGCCAGGCCTCGACCGGGAGACGCGGCGGTTGGTCGCCATCGCCATGCTGGTGGCCCTCGGCCGCCATGGAGAACTCGAGCTGCACGTGCGCCAGGCCCTGCGCTTCGGTCTCAGCCCGGCCAAGTTGCGCGAAGTGCTGCTGCAGACGGCCGTCTACGCCGGGGTGCCGGCGGCTAACTCCGCCATCGCGATAGCGGACCGGGCCTTACAGGAAGTCTCGAAAGAGATGGAGGCCGACTGAGGGCTGCTCTGGGTGCGGCCGGGGTCTCTGGTCGCGCTTGCGCCAAAACTTTTCCGTTAACCGCAACAAGATGCGGGCATCGCACCCAGGTCAGGGATTTTTCACTCCGAAGGAGAAGTTCCCACCACTCTGAGCGCCTACACGAACGTGCTTTGCGGTTTAAGCCGGGACGGCAAGACGCTCCGGGCCACGCTGGTCCACTGGCCCGTGGATTTGTTGCCTACTCGACCGTGACCAGCGTGCCGATCGGGTCCATCCCGTAGACGACCTGCGCGTTGGAGAGCGGTAGCTCCACGCAGCCGTTGCTCTGGGGCCAGCCGTAACTTGCCCGCGGGTAGCCGTGAACAGCGTCGCCACCGTTGAAGTAGGCGACCCAGGGCACGTCCGGGGCCACATAGTGGTACCCGTCCGGGTCGGTGCCCGTCATGGTCGTGGTCAGGTAGCGGGCGTAGACCGGGAACGTGCCGAGCGCCGTCACGGCGCCGGCGACACCCGTGTTGACCGGGGTGCTGAAGATGTAGTCCCCGTCCCGCCACACGCTGAGCTGCTCGGGGATGGCCTCGCTGACGACCAGGTAGTCGTACGGCGAGCCGTCCATCTGGCGAGAGGCGACAGCCTGGGCGAGCGCTTGCCACACCGCCGGGCCGACTACGCCGTCGTCTATCAAGCCGTAATCGGACTCGAACTGCATCACGGCCCCCTGGAGCACCACGTTGTCCTGCCCGGGCGCCCACTGGGAGGTCAATGACGACGGGATGTTGGAGAAACGCCACGAGAATGAACCGGGTTCGGCAGTGGGGCTGACGGAGGACGCCACGGTGGGCTCACTTTCCAACCCGGGCTGCCCATCAGGGCTCGTGAAACCGACGGGCAGGTAGCCGAGCTCGGCCAGGAGCTGCTCGCTACGGAGGACCGAGACTCCCTGAACGCTGAAACTGACGGTGGCTGAAGTGGCGGCCAGGCCGACAGGCAGCGTTATCTCCTCTTTGGACCACGGTTGATAGCGGCCCGTGGGGATGAAAGTGAGGGTCGTGCCGTTTACTGACCACTGGCCGGGGACCGGGGGCGTCAGGGTGGGCACGGGTGCGCCCGGGGCCGGGGGGCGGGAAAGGACGATGGTAACGGGGGTGTTGGAAGCCACTCCGCCGGAGCCCGGGTGCGGGCTGATCGAAACGACGGTCGGGAGTGGGGCGGTGGTGGTGGCGGGTACGGCAAGGGTCGTAGGGGGTGCCCCGCCGTCATCGGGCCCGATAGCCAACAAGTGCCGCACGGGCCCTGTGGTAGAAGCGGCGGCCAGCCCTCCCGTCGCCACCAGGACGACGAACCCGGTCGCCAGGAGCACGCCACGAGACCGGCCGCGGGTTTCCGGTTTTTCTTGTTCCGAGTGCCGGCCCTTTTGGCTCATCCGCCTTACGACCTCCTCTCCCGACGCTTTTAACCTACATGTTGCGCTGTTCAGGCTCGCGCGTGCGTGTTTTTGATGACCACAGTAAAGTCCCCGTCAGCTCGCCCGACACCTTATCTAATCGGATTTTGAGCCGGAGGCACAGCTGAGACTATGTCTTCCCCCTCGGCACGGCATCACCACATTTGGATGAAAAGCCGCCAGTCTGGGGCTGTCCTCACCTTCTTGGCCGCCGTCACCGGCGGCCCTCTTGTGGCCTCCACCGCCCAAGCCCAGTCCGGCCGAGAGGGCTTGGCCGACCCTCCCGCAAATGTGCCGCGCACGCCGGCCATGGCCCTCGCTTGCGACCATGGCGCGGGCGAGGCCTGCCAGGTGGTGGTGCTCAATGCCATCGACCGGGCTCGTGCCGCGGAGGGAGTCGGGCCGTTGCAGCTCCCGGCCGATTACCCCGGCCTCACCACCGCCCAACAGCTCTTCGTGCTGGCCGACATAGAAAGGGTGGACAGGGGCCTCCCCGGGTTGAGGGGCCTGTCCTCCCAGCTCGACGCCCTCGCAGAGACGGGCGCGTCGGCCAACACCGACCCCACCGGCCCGGCGGGGTCCAGTTGGGGCTCGAACTGGGCGGGCGGCGAAGCGTCAGCGCTCCTGGCTGACTACGACTGGATGTACGACGACGGTCCGGGATCGCCCAACCTGGAGTGCGGCCACGGTTCGTCCAGTGGCTGCTGGGCCCACCGCCATAACATCCTGGGCAACTACGGCTCCCACCCGAGCATGGGGGCCGCCTCGACGATGGTCGATGGGGTGACGTCGATGACGGAACTGTTCTCTTCGGGGGCGAGCGGGGTGCTCGAGTTCGCCCTGGGGGCCCCCGAGCCGGCAACGTCACCACCGGCAGTGAACAGCTAGCCCTAGGCCCCTCACGCCGTCACGACACGCACAGACCCGTTGGCTACCTCGATGGCG
Source organism: Acidimicrobiales bacterium (assembly GCA_030039575.1). GTDB lineage: Bacteria > Actinomycetota > Acidimicrobiia > Acidimicrobiales > Palsa-688 > Fen-671. The sequence goes on from JASHVH010000245.1 coordinate 6,756, forward strand.
CCGTCCAGCGCACCGGCCAGTTTCGGGACGGTCCACCCGGGCCGTCTCTCGATCAGCCTCAGGTCCACCCAGTCGCCGGGACGAACGCACAGGGCACGCAAGGCGCGCTGCTCGTCTGCCGTAAGCCACAACTGCTGCCCTCCCGCCGCCACCAGCCGTCCCGACACGGCCACCGGCCCGGAAGTCCCGGCCAGGACGACCCGGCGCCCGGCCAACTCCGCTCCCACGGAGGTAGCTAGCGACCCCAGCCGGGCGTGCTCGGGGATGACCGGCTGTTCTATGCCCTCGTGGCGGGCGGCGGCGGCGCACACCGGGCCAATGCAGGCGGCGATAACGCCGCCCTGGTTGAAGCCGTCGAGGACGGGGCCCAGGTACCCATGCGCCCGCGCCGCCGCGGTGAGCGCTTGCACCTGGGGGGCGGCCGTAAAGGTGACGGCGT
>JASHVH010000246.1 GCA_030039575.1 Acidimicrobiales bacterium
CCTCAGCGCCCGAAACGGCACCGGCCCTGTCGACGGCCGCTCGTACCTCCGGCGTAGCCCGGAGGGCGGAAGTCGAGTCTTGGGGACCGGCTTTCAGGCTGGCCAGGTACTGCACCGTTTTCCCGTCGGGGGAAACGAGCTCCACCAGCGAGCGGAAGGCGTTGTACTCGGCCGCCGGGATGCTGCTCAACGACGCCGGCTGCGCCAAAGGCAGGTCCGCCGGCGGGCCCAGCTTGGCGTAGAGAGCCTCGAGCTGGCTCGGCGAGATCACGGTGCCGTTGGGGTCGAGCGGGCCGGCTAGCTGGGTGAACAACCCGGAGCTGTGCAGCGAGACCCCGGCCTTGGCCACTGGCGCAGCGTCCGTCCACACGGATTGCCTGTAGCGGAAAACCAGGTTGGCCGGGTTGGCGCTCGACGACGGGAAGTGTTTGGCGAGGGCGGCGTTGCCGGCGGCGGCGTCCGTGCCGGTGGGCGCGCTCAGAGCTCCCGCAAAGCCCGATGAGTAGTAGCCCAGGGCGGCGAAGGACAGGCCGCCGAACACGATCACACCGGCGGCCAGCGTGCGGCCCGGCTTGGCGACGAGGCGGGCGGCGATGCGGCCCCACCATCCATCGCGCTCGACTTCGCCCACGGTGAGGGGCTTTATATGCCTGGACGGCCAGAACGCGGCCTTTCCGAAGACGGCTAAAAGAGCGGGCAGCAAGGTCAGGCCGGCGAGCAGCATCACGGCAATACCCAGGGCCAGCGGCACACCGAGGTCGTGGTAGAGGCCGAAGCTGGCCAGGAGCAGGGTCAGCAAAGCGAAAATGACTGTGGCCGCAGAGGCGCTGATCGACTCCCCCACTCTGGTCAGGGCGTGCGCCACCGCCACCTTTGGCTCCAGGCCACCTCTGATCTCCTCCCTGGTGCGGAACACCAGGAAAAGCCCGTAGTCGGTCCCGGCACCCAGGATCAACACGATCAGGAGGAGCTCGGTGATCTCCGAGATCTTGAGGCCCGAATGAGCCCCTAACGCGCCGATGAACCGCATCGAGACTACGAGCGCGACGCCGGCAGGCGCCAGCGTGATGAGAGGTGCGAGCACTGAACGGAAGATCAACAGGAGCAACACGATGATGAAGATGAACGACAGGGACTGCACCTGGTTGCCGGTTTTGTTGGACTGCGCCTGGTTGGCGACGTTGGTGGCGACTGGCCCGGCCACGTTGAACGAGAGGCCGGCGGCGGCGTTGGCCGGGTCAGCGTTGGCTTTGTCGGTGTTCTTCTGCAGGGCGTCGACGATCGGTTGCTGAGCCGAGATATCGTTCGCGCCGGCGTTGGTAGTGACAAGGATGCGGGCGGCCTGGCCGTCGTCCGAAACGCCCACTACCTTGGCGTTGGTCACACCGTGAACGGCCGCCGCCGCTTGCACCTGGGCGTTGACGGCGGCCAGGTCCGCGGGGGTCAGACGGGACGACGTGCCTTTGCCGTTGAGCGAAGCGACGATGATCACCTGGCTCTGACGGCTCACGTTGCCGCTGATCGGAGTGGCCAGGTTGGCCGCCTGCTGGCTCGGGGCGTTCGACGGCAAGAACTGGGAGTTGTCGTTGTTGACTTCGCTGCCCATCGAGGGTAAGGCGATGCTGGCGATGATGGCGATGGCGACCCATGCGCCGATGACGAGCCAGCGGAAACGGACAGAGAAGCGGCCGAGTCCGGCGAAGAAGCGTTCGGGGAGGCTCAAGTCCTAATCTCCTGGTGGGCGCGGCCCAGGGGTGGGCGTGACGGGGTGCGATCCCAGCTTAACGCCGTAAGCCTGAAGCCGCGATTAATAATCTTCTCAACACAAGACGCCTTAGGCCCCCAGGATTGTTTGGCTGTGACTTAGTTGTTAATGGTTTTTTAACTCGAAGTGCAGCCGAACTTCGGTGGACCTTTCGAAAAGTGGTGAAGGTTCCATGTAAAGCCGAGTGGTCTAGTCCACTTTCCCCTCGCCGCGAGGCGCGGGCCTTATTTTGTTCGGTAGTACAGGAATTCTCCGTCGAGCCCGCCCAGGCCGGTGAGCGCGGGCAACAATTCGGTTCAGTGGGAAGGCCCGAACCCGAAGGGCCGGGCGGGCCCCGCCGCCGGCGGTGAAGAGGGCCCCTGGCCCGGGCCCCAGATCTCGTCCACCAGGCCGTACCGAAGCGCATCCTCTGCGCTCAGCCATCGGCCTAACGAGAGGTCCGCCTCCAGGTGCTCGGCAGGCCGGCCAGTGGCCTGCGCCAAGCGTTTCACGAAGCGCTCCAGCTCGACCCGGTGCTGCTCGGCCCAGGCCGCCAGTTGGCTGGCGTTCCCGCTCACGGATATCTCCGGTTCGGTCAAGTGGAACTGAGCATGGGGGGCGGCCACTCGCCGGGCGCCGGCGGCCACCACCCCGACAGCTGCGCCCTCGGCCCGGCCCAGGCAGGTGACGTAGACGGGGACACCCAGGAGGTCCATCGTGTCGATGAGGGACATGGCCGAGTGCAGCGGGCCTCCGCTGGACCCCACGTAGAGCTGCACGGCGGAGTCCCCGGTGGCGTCGAGGGCCATCATTTCCGCGCACGCCCGCGCCACCGAAGAGTCGTCGAGGGGCCCCCAGAGCCTTACCACCCGTCGTTCGAGCAGCTGAGCGTCAAGTGATGAGCGGTCGTCCCAGGGCCCGCCGAGGTTCATATGTCGTCTCTCGTCTCGGCCCGGATGAGGGACAGGTTCCAGTCAAGGCGTTGGCCGAGCGCAGCCGCGTACCGTTCCAGCGTCGACAGGCGCAGGTCGGCCTGACCGGACTCCAGCCGCGCCACCGCGGACTGGGACGTCCCCATCCGCGCTGCCACCTCCGTCTGGGACAGACCCAGCTCCACCCGGCGGGCCGAAAGGGCAGCCGCCAGCGACTTGCGCTGCTCAGCCATCTCTTTGAAACCCGGGAAAACCGGGTCATGCCGACGTTCGCTCATCCCACCCAGCACTATATTAGAAAAAGCATCGCTTATTTGAGATACCAGATAGCCTATACCGAAGCGTACGCGCAGTGCCCACAACGACTACCGCAGGCAGCCTAAGAGCCTGAGAGACGCAGGAGGAAGCTTTCCATGTCCGTCATACCCACAGTGCTCGACCAGACGTCCAGAGGGGACCGGGCCTACGACATCTACTCGTTGTTGCTGCGAGAGCGGATCGTGTTCCTCGGCCAGGAGGTCGACGACCAGATCGCCAACCTGCTGGTGGCCGAGATCCTGTACCTCGACAGCACCGACCCCGGCAAGGACATCTTCCTCTACATCAACTCGCCTGGCGGCATGTCTTACGCCGGAATGGCCATCTACGACGTAATGCAGCACGTCAGTTCCGAGGTCTCCACCCTTTGCGTCGGGATGGGAATGTCCGCCGCGGCGATGATCCTGTGCGGGGGCGCCCCCGGCAAGCGCTTGGCCACTCCCAACGCCAAGGTCATGATCCACCAGGGGAGCGCCGGGACGCGGGGAGCCCCGAGGGACATGGAGATCCACCTGCGAGAGGTCCTGGCCACCACCAAGCGGATGGCCCAGATCATCTCTTACCACTCCGGCCGGCCACTCGAGCAGGTCGAGCGCGACATCGACCGTGACTTCTTCATGACCGCCGAACAGGCCAAAGATTACGGCCTGATCGACGAGATCCTCACGCCGAGACGAGGCATTTCGGCGGAGTTGTTGGCCGAAGCCGACCGGGCGGCGGCCGAAATGGCCGCCGCGGTCTGAGTTAGAGCACCTGCGCCGTTCCCCAGCCGCACTGCCGTCGCACTCCGCCCTCCCAGCCGTCGCTGCGCCTGGCCCTCTATCCCGGGCCACCCTTACCGGTGGGTCACATCAGACGAAATGCGGGCCGCCGGGGCCGAAAAAGGGTACCAGGTCCCCGAAGTCGCCATAGACGGTGAAATCCTCGAAGCCGACCCGCCCCGGAAACTGGTAATGACTTGGCGGATGGTAATGGACGCCGGGCTAGCCGCTGAGGGCTTCACCCGCCTCACCTATGAGATCGACGAAGCCCCCAACGGCGTCACCCGGCTGACGGTGGCCCACGAGCTCGAGCACGCGCCCAAACTGGCCGTCGTGCTGGCGGGCGGCATGGAGGACCAAGGAGGCGGTGGTGGTTGGAGCTGGGTCCTCAGCGGCTTGAAGACGCTGCTGGAGACGGGCCAGGAGATGCCCCGCTAGGAGGCTTCGGCTCCTTGCTCGTCGCCCCGCCGCCGGCCTAGAGTCGCAACAGCAACCTACTGGTCAGCGAAGTCCGGTGAGAAGCCGGCGCTGTCCCGCAACTGTCGTCCTCTCCGCCACATCGGGCGAGGGGGCAAGCCAGGTCGCCTGGCCAGTGGGGTGCGACAAAGCACGTCGAGGTAACGAGCTTGTCGCAGGGTCAACCCCTGTCCTCAGGCAAACCTCGACCAAACAAAACGAGGAATTGACCGTGAGGAAGACCTGGGCGTGGGTTCTAGGTGTAACTACCGCGGTGGTATTGGGCGCTTCACCCGTGAACGCCGCCACTGCGTCTGCCAAAGCGGCCCCAGCCGCCACCAGCGCCACTACGGGCTCGTTCCCGGTCTCCGTGCGCAGCGGCGACGGGACTGTCCAGATCCCGTCCCGACCCGACCGCATACTGTCCCTGTCGGCCAGCGCCACCCAGATGCTGTACGCCATGGGCGCCGGCACCCAGGTCGTCGGCGTAGACAAGTACTCGACTTACCCGGCGAACGCGCCCCGCACCAAGTTCACCGGGTACGAATCGAGCGCCGAGGACTACCTTTACCTCCACCCCGACCTGGTCATTTTCGCCTTCGAAACGGGGACGTTGATCCAGCAGCTGAAAACGCTGCACATACCCGCTCTGCTATTGCCGCCGGCCACCAACATGGCCGGCGTGGACGGCCAGCTGGCAGAGTTGGGGGCGGCCACCGGCCATCAAACCGGTGCCCGGCAGGTCGAAACCTCTCTCGCCAATTTCCTCGCGGCTGCCACACGGACCGCCGGGAACGCCGGCCGCGGCAAAACCTACTACATCGAGGTGGACCCGACCTACTACACGGCGACGTCGCAAACCTTTATCGGAGCTGAGTTTTCTCTGTTCGGGATGCGGGACATCGCTGACGCCGCCGGCCACGGTTCCGCCTACCCGCAAATATCAGCCGAGTACATCCTGAAGGAAAACCCTGATTACGTCTTCCTGGCCGACACTGTGTGTTGCCACCAGACTGCGGCCACCTTTGGCCACCGGCCCGGCTTCAGCGTGCTCAGCGCGGTCAAGCTTCATCACGTGATCGGGGTCAACGACTCGGTAGCGTCCGAGTGGGGCCCGCACACCATCGAGACATTTGTGAGCTTGATCGCTAACGTATTGCGCTCATGACCGCACTGGCGGCGGGCCCACGGGAGGAGGGGCCGAACCTTTTCGACGTCGAAGTCGAAGAAGCAGCCGCCCCACCGCTGTACCCCACCCGGCTCCGCCCCCTCCACATTGCCCTCGGGGTGGGGTTCCTCCTGGCCGCCGCCATCGCCAGCATCCTGGTCGGCCCGGCCGACCTCGCTCCCGGGGCCGTCCTGGCCGAGATCGCCAGCAAGCTCCCGCTCGTCCATATCCACTCCGGCCTGTCAGAAACGGGCGCCATTGTCGTCTGGCAGCTACGCATGCCCCGGATGGTGCTTGGCGGCCTGGTGGGAGCCATGCTGGCGGTGGCCGGGGCGTCCTACCAAGGGGTTTTTTCCAACCCCTTGGCCGATCCCTACCTGCTCGGCATCGCTGCAGGCGCCGGGTTAGGTGCCACGGTGGTGATCGTCGAAGGACCGCTCCTCGGACAACTACCGGCCGACGCCCTGCCCGTCGCCGCCTTCGTCGGGGCCGTCATAGCCGTAGCCGCCACCTACGCTCTGGGCCGTGCCCGCTCCGCCGGCCGTCCTGCCGCCTCGATGCTCCTGGCCGGCGTGGCGGTGGGTGCGTTTTTCACCGCCGTGCAGACTTTCCTGCTCCAGCAGAGCTCACCCGGCGACCTCACCGTCGTCTACAGCTGGATATTGGGCGGCTTGTCAACGGCCGGTTGGGGACAGGTGGTGACGGTCCTGCCCTATATCGGGGTGGCGGTGGCCGTGCTCGTCGGCGCCCGCCGCTTGCTCGACATCCTTGCCGTCGGCGACGAAGAGGCTACCAGCCTTGGGGTGCGGGCCGAACGGGTCCGGCTGGTGGTCATCATCGCCGCCACGCTGGGCACCGCGGCCGCCGTTTCCGTCAGCGGGCTCATAGGTTTCGTAGGCATCATCGTGCCCCACACCATCCGCCTCCTGGCCGGCCCGAGCTACCGTCGGATCCTCCCGCTGTCGGTGTTGTTCGGCGCCGGGTTCCTCATCTTCGCCGACCTGGTCGCCCGGACGGTGGTCTCCCCCGGTGAGGTCCCGCTCGGAGTAGTGACGGCGTTCCTGGGTGCGCCGTTCTTCCTGGTGGTATTGCGCCAGTCGAGAAGGTTGAGCTGAGATGCTCGACATCGAACAGGTTTCGGTCACCCTCGGGGGCGTCACCGTCCTGTCAGGCGTGTCCGCCACCGTCCAGCGGGGCGAGTGGCTGGGCCTGATCGGCCCGAACGGGGCGGGAAAATCAACGCTAATACGCGCCGTCGCCGGCCTCGTCCCTTACGCCGGCGAGATCCGGGTCGGGGGCCGCGTCCACGGGAGTTCGGGCCCGCGAGGCCGAGCGCGTTCTGTGGCGTACGTTCCCCAGCGGCCCGTCCTGCCCCGTTC
>JASHVH010000247.1 GCA_030039575.1 Acidimicrobiales bacterium
CCGGCCGGCTAACCGGGCCGGGCCAACCGCGCTAGTTGCCCAGGTAGTCCCTGAGCTGACCGCTGCGCAGTGGCTGGCGCAATTTGGCCAGGCACTTGGACTCGATTTGGCGGACTCGCTCGCGGGTGACCCCGAACTCCCGGCCGACCTCCTCCAACGTGCGGGCCTGCCCGTCATCGAGGCTAAAACGTAACCTGACGACCTTGCGCTCCCGCTCCGACAGGTCGGCCAGTACGTTGCGGACCGCTTCCGAAAGCATCGCCCGCGTGGCTGCATCGCTCGGCGCCGGGACGGCATCGTCCTCGAGGACGTCCGACAGGTTGAAATCGTCCTCCCCCAATGGCTGCTCCAGGGAAACAGTGTCCTGGCTGATCCGCAGGATTTCCCGGACCCGGTCTGCGCTCATCTCTGACCGCTTGGCCACCTCTTCGATGGTCGGCTCGCGCCCTTCTTCTTGGAGGAGGCTGCGCTGCGCCCTGACAACGGCATTGATGTTGTCGACCATGTGCACCGGGATACGGATCGTCCTGGCCTGGTCCGCGATAGCCCGGCTGATGGCTTGGCGGATCCACCACGTGGCATACGTCGAGAACTTGAACCCCTTGGTGTAGTCGAACTTCTCGGCCGCCCGCATGAGCCCCAGGTTGCCCTCCTGGATAAGGTCGAGGAACGACAAGCCCCGGTTCCGGTACCATTTCGCCACGGACACGACGAGGCGGAGGTTGGCCTCTACCAAGATCTGCCTTGCCATCATCCCTTCGGCCCGCAGGCGCTCGTCGGCCTCCCGCTTTTGGTCGACCTGACGCACCCTCGAGACACGGGAACCGCCACCGGCCGCCTCGACCACATTTTCTTCGAGACTTTCCTCCTCGAGTTGATCAAGACGGGCGGCCGCCGCGATCCCCCGCTCCACACAACGCGCCAGGGCGACCTCTTGGTCCGCGGAAAGGAGCCGGACCTTCCCGATCTCTTTCAGGTAGGCCCGGACGGAGTCGGAACTACCGGTGCCCGCCACCCCGATGTCGAGCTTCAGCCCCGCCACAAGCACGCGCCGGCCTCTGCGGAAAGGGTCATGCGGTTTTTTTCGCAAGAACCCGTACGTATCGGCATCCGCTTGCCCCTCGTCGAGTTCGACGGGCTTGGACGGCCCACTCTCTGCCAGCTCCGGGCCCGGAGCAGCCCGGGCCGGAGCAGCATTGTTATCCCGCTCCGCTCGGTGCGGTTCCCTGATGAGCTCGGCCGCCAACCGGTCGAGCCCCTCATCCGAAATGGGCTCGTCGTGGTCCCGCCACTCGATACCTTCGGCTGTCACTCTCCCGATCACCGCCGCTATCAACTCCGGTCTCAGCTGGACCCCTTCCAAGACCTGCATGACGTCATCAGGCGTCAGGTAGCCGCGTTCGCGGCCCAGGATCAAAAGCGCAAGGAAGTGGCTAGTCGGTTCGCCTGAGCCTGTGAAAGGCGCTCTCACAAGTAGTCCACAACCTCCCTGCTCACGCTCCTGGGCTGGGTGACATGCTAGGACTTGACAACAACAAAGCTAACAACTGGCGCTCAGCTTCATCCACGCGTTTTTCGTAGTCAGGGCCGGCGTCGACCGAACGGAGCGCCTCCAGGGCCAGCCGCAAGCGCCCGGAACGTTTCGAGAGCTCGTCGTGGCTGACCGACGGCGTCGCACTGCGGGCGTCCCTGCGCAGCTCGTCGAGCGCTCGGCTGGCCGCTTGCTCCACCAACCTGCGCAAAACGTCCTCAGGGTCTTCGACCGTGTCCTCGACCGCCAGCTGTGCCAGCAGGTCGGCCACCTGGGGAGTGGCGGCCTCGATGGCGTCGGTAAGGGTCATGGCCGAAGCCAGCTGGTCGAACGCTGCCCTGGCCAGGTCAGAACCGAACAGGTCGATGTGGACGCGTTCCGCCACGTCCATGGGGCGATGGACTACGAGGCGCAATGCCTCCAGCTCGGGGCGGGGCACGAGGGGGGGCCTCGGCCTGGCCGTCAACGGGATGATGGGCGCCTCTGCCTCGGGTGCCTCGACGGGGCGGGGCCGCAACCCACGCAGCTGCTCGGGACTGAGCCGGCAGCGGTCCGAGACCTGCATCAGGTACTGGTCCCTGACCAACGGGTCGGGGTGCTCGGAGATCAAGCCAAGGGCGGCCTCAGCGGCCCGTGCTTTGCCCTCAGGGTTACGGAGGTCTGCCCCCGCGAAAAGTCGCTCCAGACGGAAACCGAGGTAAGGCCTGGCCTCCGCCACGGCCTGCCGAAGCCGCTCGGGATCTTCCTGGGCCGCGTCTGCGGGGTCCGTACCCGGCGGCAGAGCGACCACCGCAATGTCGGCTTGAAAGCGCCGTTCCCACTCGTAAAAACGCTCCGCCGCCCCCCGGCCCGCCGCGTCGGCATCGTAGGCCAGGACAATCCGCCGGGCGAAGCCGGTCAGCAAACGAACGTGGCCCTCAGCGAACGCCGTACCACAAGTCGCCACCGCCTCGGTGACCCCGGCCCTGTGTAGCCCGATGACGTCGGTATAGCCCTCGCAGACGACGACCTGGCCCCTTTCCACGATCGGGCCTTTGGCCCAATTGAGCCCGTACAGGATCCTGCTCTTGTCGTAGAGCGGGGTGGCCTGGGTGTTCTTGTACTTCGGGCCCGGGCCGCCCGGCAGGACACGGCCGCCCAGGCCGACCGGCCGGCCGGCGACGTCGAAGATCGGGAACAGGACCCTGGCCCGGAACGAGTCGTTGAGGCGGCCCGCCTGGTTGCGGAAAGCCAAACCGGCATCGACCAGCATGTCTGCGCCGATGCCGGCCTCCCGGACGAGCGTGTCCCACCCGTCTGGCGCCCAGCCGAGGCAGAAGTGCTTGACCGTGTCGCTGTCGTAACCCCGCCCCCTCAAGTAAGCCCGGGCGGGCGCCCCTGACGGCGCCCGCACCAGGACCTCGTGGTACCACTCGACAGCGCGCTCGAGGGCCTTGCTCAGTTCCGCCGCCCGTTTGTTGCCCGGCCGGGCCGCCGCCTGCCCGTCGTAGCGCAACTGGATACCGGCCCGGCCGGCCAGCAGTTCGACCGCCGAGGCGAAGTCGAGGTGCTCAGTCTCCCGGACGAAAGAAATGGCATCTCCCCGGGCCTGGCAGCCGAAGCAGTAGTAGAACCCCAACTCGCCGTTGACAGAGAACGAACCTGTCTTTTCGGCATGGAACGGGCAGAGGCCTGACCAGCGCCGGCCCACCCGGCGCAGGGCAACGTGTTCCGAGACCAGGGCGACCAGGTCCACACTGGTCCTCACCCGCTCCACGTCCTCGGCCACGATCCCCATAGGAAAAGACTAAGTCTGTCAGGCGCCTGAGACGTTCAACCTGGGCGCCTCCCGGTGGGAGGCCTACCAGGCGAGCCGGGACGTGACCGCTTCCACCAGACGGTCTATCGGGACGCGCTCCTGAGCGGTGGAATCGCGGTCGCGTATCGTTACCGCTTTGTCGTCGAGGGAATCGAAATCGATGGTGACGCACAGCGGCGTCCCGATCTCGTCCTGGCGGCGGTAACGGCGGCCAATGGCGCGCGTGATGTCGTAGTCGCACATGGCCACCGGTTGGAGGAGTTTCAATACCTCCTGGGAAAGTGGCAGCAGCGTGTCTTTTTTAGACAGCGGCAACACGGCCACCTGATAAGGGGCGATCCGGGGGTGCAGCCTCAGCACTGTCCGCTCCTCGCCGGCTACCTCGTCCACCGTGTAAGCGGCGATCAGGAAAGCCATCATCGTGCGGGCGACGCCGGCGGCCGGCTCGATCACGTAGGGCACATAACGTTCGCCGGTGGCCGGGTCGAAATACTCGAGCGTCTGCCCACTCGCCGCCGCATGGGCCTTCAGGTCGTAATCCGTACGGTTGGCAATGCCCTCGAGCTCCCCCCAACCCCAGGGGAAAGCGAACTCGATGTCGGCCGTGGCCACTGAGTAGTGCGAGAGCTCCTCTTTCTCATGGGGGCGCAGCCGGATCATGTCCCGCGGGATACCGAGGCGGGCGTACCATTCGAGCCGTTCATTGCACCAGTAATCGAACCACTGCGGGGCTTCGTCAGGCGGGACGAAGTACTCAAGCTCCATTTGCTCGAACTCCCGGGTCCGGAAAACGAAGTTGCCCGGGGTGATCTCGTTACGGAAGGACTTGCCGATCTGAGCGGTGCCGAACGGAGGGCGCAAATGCTCGGTCTGCAGGACGTTGGCGAAATTGACAAAATGCCCCTGGGCCGTTTCGGGCCGCAAGTAGGCGACGGCGCCCTCGTCCTCGACCGGGCCGACGAACGTCTTGAACATCAGGTTGAAAGGCCGCGCTTCAGTGAAGTCACTGCCGCCACAATTGGGGCACACCAGCTGGCCGTCGTCGTCAGTCGGCAACTGGTCAGCCCGCCAGCGCTGCTTGCACGTGCGGCAGTCCACCAGAGGGTCGGTGAAATTCTGCAGGTGCCCCGAGGCTTCCCAAATCTTGGGGCTCGACAGGATGGCGGCGTCCAGGCCCACCACCTCCTGGCGGAGCTGGACCATCTCACGCCACCAGGCGTCCTTCACGTTGCGCTCCATCAAGACACCCAGGGGACCGTAGTCGTAGGTCGAGCGGAACCCGCCGTAGATCTCGGCGGAGGGGAACACAAATCCCCTCGCCTTGGCCAGGCGGACCAGCTCTTCCATCGAAACGGACATGCAGAGAGGCTACCGGGCCCATACGAGCAGTTAGAGCGGTTCGGGGTCAGAGGACTAGTACCGCATCAGGTGTGCTCCAGGGTGTGGAGGGCACGAAGGCGCTTTTCCAGGTGCTGTTCCAGTGAAATGGTGGCCAGGTTGGACACCTCGCCGGTCGTAGCGCTGGCCGGCATTTGGAGCGCCCTGGCCAACTGCCCGCCCAGGATCCACCCGAGCAGTTCCAGGGCCGCAGGGCTTAGAGGCTGTCCCCGCCGGCAGGTCCGGCATAGCGTCCCTCCTTCGGCGATGTCGAACGCCACCAGGGGCGCCGCCGGCGGGCTCGAGCCACAACTGGCACAGGAGGTGAGGACCGGGCCGGCGCCGTCGAGGGAGAGCAGCTTCCAGTAAAAGGCCGCCACCACCAACGGGCTGGAGCGCCCCGCCAGCGTACGCAGCGCTCCGACCAGCATGCGGTACAAAGGTCCCGAAGGCTCTCGTTCCTGGGCTACCTGCTCGGTGGCCTCGACCATGGCCATACCCTGGGCCAGCCGGCTGAGATCTTCGTGCAAGAGCCGCCAGGGCTCGATCATTTCGGCCTGGGTGACAATGTCGAGCTCCCGCCCTTCGTAGAGCAACAGCTCGACATGGCTCAGCGGTTCGAGGCGCCCGCCGAAACGGCTCTTGGTACGACGGATCCCTTTGGCGACGGCCCGCACTTTGCCGTGACCGGACGTGATGAGGACGACTATGCGGTCGGCCTCGCCCAGCTTGTAGGTCCGCAGTACGACCCCTCGGTCACGGTATAGCGACATGGTTGTAACTATCTTCGCACGCCGTCCGCCACTGCAGCAGAACTGTTACCTGGACGCTGCTGAAGAACTACTTCTCGTGAAGGGACGGGTTGAGGCGGCTCGGGTTCAGGCGGGAGGCTCGGGTTCAGGTCGGGAGGCTTGGGTTAAGGCGGGAGGCTCGGGGTTCAGGCGGGAGGCTCGGGTTCAGGCGGTAGGCTTGGGTTCACGCGGGCCAGATAAGGTTGGCCGGACCAGGCAGCCCGGGTCGAGACGAGCGGGTCATACGGGCCGGGTCATGCGGGCAGGCCGTCCTGGTCGCGCTGCTCCCCGGTGCGCCCGAAGCGGCGCTCCCGTTGCTGGTACTCCAGTACCGCCTGGCGGAGGTGCTCGCGACGGAAATCCGGCCACAGCACGTCCATGAAAACGAGCTCGCTGTAGGCGATCTCCCATAGCAGGAAGTTCGAGATCCGGTACTCACCCGAGGTCCGGATGAAAAGGTCCGGGTCCGGCATCCCCTGGACGTAGAGGTGCCGGCGCAAGGCGCGCTCGTTGACGTCGGAGGGTTTGACGCCCTCCGCCACCAGACTGCGGACGGCGTCCACGATCTCGGCCCGCCCGCCGTAGTTGAAAGCCACAGTCAAAGTCGTCCCGGTGTTCCGCCTGGTCAACTCCACCGCTTCGTCCATGCGCCGGAGGACCCATTTCGGCACTCGCCAGTCCCGCCGGCCCGCGAACAGTATCCGGACGCCCATGGCGTGCAACTCATCGCGCCGGCGGGTCAGCAAGTCGTCGGCGATGACGCCGAGCAGGAAGCGGACCTCAGAGTGCGGCCGGCGCCAGTTCTCGGTGGAAAAGGCGTACACAGTGAACCACTCGAGGCCGAGCTCGACCGCTCCTTTCGCGGCGTCGAGGAGTGCTTCCTCACCGGCCCTGTGACCCTCCGTCCGCGGCAGGCCCCGCCTGGTGGCCCAGCGCCCGTTGCCGTCCATGACGCAGGCGACGTGCCGCGGCATGCGCTTTGGGTCAAGCCCGCCGGTATCCATTGCTACGAAAAGCTACCTGCCCGGTGGGCACCGGGGCAGGTCGGCGGGCCGGACGGCCGGACCGCTAGCAGAGACGAGTTAGCCGGCTGCGTTACCTGGCGCCATTTGGCAGGCCCATTTAGCCGGCTCAATCACTTGGCCCAATCAGTTGGCCCCCTCACTTGGCCCAATCAGTTGGCCCACTCAGTTGGCCCAATCAGTTGGCCCAATCAGTTGGCCCGGTCCTCGATCTCCCAGGCATGGTCGAGGACGTGCCAGATAAGCCGCCTCAACGCGTAACGCGGGGGCCAGCTGTCCGGCCTGCCTGCGGTCGTGCCGCCAGAACGGCACCACTCGAGGATGGCGGCCCGGTTGGCCATGATCACCTTGGCGTCGCCTGCCGCGGGGACAGCCAGACTGAGGCCAGCTTTCCGGCCGAACATCTGCTCCGCCGCGGCGACGTGATGGGTAATCGCGTCTCGGTCTCGGCCCCCGCCCCGTGGCCCTTTCCGGAGCGACTGGGGAGCAACCGCGGCCACCTCGTCCAGCCGGTCCCAGCTGGCCGCCAACAAGGCGGCGGCGCGGGTCGCCTCAGAAGCGGGCCAATCGGCGGCGTCGTCGTCGAGGACGGTGGTGGGGACGCCGAAGTCCGCTCCTCCCGAGCGCGTCGCCACCCGCTCCACGACAGACCACGGCTGTCCCTCGGCCAGGGGGAACCTGACCCCGGCTTTGGCGGCCACCAGCGCGTAGCGGGGCACGTAGTCGGACAAGGCCGAAAGGGCCGCCTCCTCACCCCTACCCGAACGGCAAAGCCCGGGCCAGTCAAGGCTGCAGGCGAAACAACGTTGCTTACCGGTCTCGATGTACACCGGGTGGTTGTGGCTTGACTTCGCCCGGACGGGGCTCAAGATTGGGCTCCGGCCCCGTCCGCCGCCTGGGGGGGAGCTTCGGAGGCCGGCGGGCCGCTGGAGCTGATCAGCACGCGGGCAATGCGGCGGCCGTTGACCTTGTCGGCGACGAAACGGTGCCCGTCGAAGTCAGCCACTTCTCCCTCGTCGGGGACGTGGCCCAAGAGATGGTAGAGGAACCCACCCACGGTGTCCCAGTCGCCCTCGGGAAGCTCGAACCCGGTCAGTTCGTTCGCCTCATCGATGGACATGCTGGCGTCGACCCTCAACTGGCCGTCGTCGAGGCGCTCGACCCGCGGTTGATCGACGTCGTACTCGTCGGAGATCTCCCCGACCAGTTCTTCGAGCACATCCTCGAGGGTGATCAGGCCCGCAGTACCGCCGTACTCGTCGACGACGATGGCCAAGTGCTGTTTGCCCGCCTGCATTTCACGCATCACCTCGGCAATGCGTTTGGTTTCCGGGAGGAACTGGGCCTGGCGCATGATGCTGGTCACAGGTTGCTTGCCCGTCCCCTCGCGCTCGGCCTTCACCATGTCTTTTACGTACACGACGCCGACAATGTCGTCGATACCTTGGCCATAAACAGGTACCCGGCTATGGCCTCCGCTGGCGGCGACGTCTGCCGCCTCAGCGACCGTAGCCTGGGAGCTGACCGTGACCATGTCCGGCCGAGGGACCATAACCTCTCGTGCCACCGTGTCACCGAAATCGATTACGGAATGGATCAGCTGTCGTTCCTCGCCCTCGATCACGGCCTCATCTGCCGCAGTGTCCGCCATGGCCAGCAGTTCTTCCTCAGTCACATAGGGACCTTCTTTCAGGCCCTTTCCCGGCAGCACTACGTTGGCGATCCT
>JASHVH010000248.1 GCA_030039575.1 Acidimicrobiales bacterium
GCGTGGTCCAAGTCTCCGCCGCTGATGAAGTCACAGACGAGCTGATGAAGGCCGTACAGAGCCTCGTGCCTCAGCTGTCAAGCTCCGCTGAGCCACCGAACCGCCGGGAGCTGGAAGAAATTGTCGGCGCCCAGGGCGCCACGTTGTTCTTGGCCCGGGATGATGCGGTGGAAGGCCTGGAGCGCGTGGCCCGCGCAGAGCTAAAGGCTGACCCCGGACAGCCGTGCGGCCCCATCGTGGGGATGCTGACGCTCATCACTTTCCGCATACCAACGGGCGTCCGAGCCCGGATCGAAGACGTGGTTGTCGACGGCACCATGAGGGGTCGTGGCGTTGCCTCAGAGCTGACCCGTGCCGCCCTTGAGCTCGCTGCCGCTCGAGGCGCCCACACCGTGGACCTCACCTCCCGGCCCTCGCGTGAAGCGGCTAACCGCCTCTACCAACACCTGGGCTTCAAGCAGCGGGAGACGTCGGTCTACCGGTTCGAGTTGCCGTCCTAATAGGCGCGCGCCACGACGGCTTCGAGGTCGGCCAGGTTTTCCTCCGGGCCGGGTAGCGAACCGTCGGGCCGGCGCAGGAGGCGGACGGAGACCCCGGCGCCGTTGAGCCGGCCCTCGCCGTCGTCAGCCGCCAGGACGGGCCCCGGGACCACGGCGAAGCCTGTTTGAGCGGCCTCCTCCGCCTCGGCCAGCGAGGCCGCCTGCACGGTTCCTTCCTCCCGCCGGCGCAGGGCCTCGGCGAAGAGCGCGGCCTGGCTTGACTCGAGCACGTCTGCCACCTGGACCACGACGCTCTCCAGCGGGAGCGAGACCTTGCTGGTGTCGTCGCGGCGAGAGACCACGACCGTTCCCGCCGCCAAGTCGCGCGGCCCGACTTCTATGCGGGCAGGGACGCCCTTCAGCTCCCAGTTGACTACCCGGCGGCCGAACGACAGGTCCGTCCGGACGTCCAGCTCGGCCCGGATACCGGCCGCCTTGAGCTGGTGAGCCAGCTTCGAGGCCGCTTCGCCGGCGCCGTCTTCAGTCCGCACGGCCAGGACGACCACTTGCACCGGGGCCAGGCGGGGTGGGACCCGCAGCCCGGCGTCGTCGCCGTGGGTCATGATGAGAGCGCCCATGAGCCGGGAGGACGCTCCCCACGAGGTCTGCCAGGCGAAGCTCTGCTGGCCGTTCTCGTCGAGGAACGTTATGCCGAACGCCTTGGCAAAAGCCTGCCCCAGCTCGTGGCTCGTCCCCATCTGCAGTGCCTTGCCGTCGCGCATCATGGCCTCAGTGGTCCAGGTCGTCTTTGCCCCGGCGAAGCGTTCACGGTCGGTCTTGCGGCCGACCAGGACCGGGGCAGCCAGGACGCTGACCATGAAGTCCTCGTAAACCTCACGGAGGATGCGCAGGGCGTAACGATGGGCGTCGTCTTCGTCGGCATGGGCGGTGTGGCCTTCCTGCCACAAGAACTCCGTCGTCCGCAGGAACAGCCGGGGCCGCAGCTCCCAGCGAACGACGTTGGCCCACTGGTTCACGAGCAGGGGGAGGTCACGGTAGCTCTGGATCCACTTGGCCAGGAACGAATCGATGATCGTCTCGCTGGTCGGCCTGACCACCACCGGTTCTTCCAGTTTTTTGCCGCCGCCGTGGGTCACCACGGCCAGTTCGGGGCTGAAGCCTTCGACGTGCTCCGCCTCTCGCCGGAAGTAACTCTCGGGTATGAAAAGGGGGAAGTAGGCGTTCTGAGCCCCGGCCGCTTTGATGCGGGCGTCGAGCTCGGCCTGCATGCGTTCCCAGATGGCGTAGCCGTACGGCCGGATGACCATGGTGCCGCGTACGGGCCCACCTTCGGCCAGTTCGGCCTTGGCCAGCACGTCCTGGTACCACTGCGGGAAATCGGTCTCCTGAGAAGTGAGCACTTCGGCTTTGGGCATGGCACGACGATGCTAGAGGAAGCTACGCGCGAGACTGGAGCGGATTATTTGCCGTCGACAAGTGGGCCAGGAAGCGGGCGTGGGCTTCGGGCCTCGCCCCCACGGGTACAATGAACGGGGTGGCTGTGGACGAGGACGTTTCTGCGAACCGACGCGAGCGGACGTCACTGTACGAGCGGATGAGGCGGTCACCGCGTGTCAGGCGGTTGCTGAACGCGCGGGCCGTCCAACGAGTGCTCGGGCCGACTCAAGGCGACGGTTCGGTCCACAAGTTCATCCGGTACTCGATGGTCTCCGCGGTGGCCGTCGCCATAAGCGGGGTCACCATCCTTATATGCGCTTGGGTGTTCGGCCTTTCGGGCATCGTGGCCAACACCATCGGCGCGGTAGTGGCGACGCCGGCCTCGTACGAGCTGAACCGGAAATGGGCGTGGCGAAAAGGGGGTAAGAGCCACCTATGGCGTGAGGTGGTGCCTTTCTGGGGGCTCACCATCGTCGGTTGGCTGGCGTCGACGGGGACAGTGGAAATCGCCGACAGCCTGTGCAAATCCCACGGGGTTACGGGGCTGGCGAGGGGCGTGGCGATCATGTTCGCTTCCTTGTTCGCCTACGGCGTGGTTTGGATCGGCAAGTTCTTCCTGTTCAACCGGCTCATTTTCGCCACCGGGACTGATGCCGCGGCCGGAGGTACCGCGGAGGGGGGCCGGGACGAGAGCGAAGACGTTGGTGCCGTCGACGCCGCCACGGCAGCGGTCGCGCTGCCCGCCACGCCACTGTTCGAGGGCAACACCAGGGGCGCTCTGTAGTCCCCAGCGTTACCGGGCGCAGGCACCTTCGCCCCGCTGGCGCAATCGCCCCGCTCGCGCGTTTACCGGTCGCCGCCCTTTCTGGTGACATTGTTGGCGCTCTAAGCCCGTGACCGACCCGCCGCCCTCCTGGCTCGCCGTGGCCCACAACGCAAAGGGCTTCATGCCCGACGACGAGGGCATGGCCCTTCATCGCGCCGGGCTATCGGCAGGCCGCAGCGGCCTCGGCCCGCTCCTCGAGATCGGTACCTACTGCGGGAAGTCGGCCGTCTACCTGGGCGCGGCTGCCAGAGAGACGGGCTCGGTCCTGTTCAGCGTGGACCACCACCACGGGTCTGAGGAGTTGCAAGCGGGCTGGCCCGACCACGACCCCGAGGTGGTCGACCGGGCCACCGGCATCATGGACACCCTGCCATGGGCGCGCCGCACGATCAGCGCCGCCGGGCTCGAAAACCACGTCGTCTTGATAGTGGGGGAGTCGGTGGCGACGGCACGGGGGTGGCCCGGGCCCGTGTCGTTGTTGTTCATAGACGGGGGGCATGGCGAGGAGGTGGCGTGGGCCGATTACCACGGCTGGGCGCCCAAAGTGGCGTTGGGGGGCACGCTCGCTATCCACGACGTCTTCGCCGACCCGAAAGACGGGGGGCAAGTGCCCTACGACCTGTACCGCACCGCCCTTGGCTCGGGGGAGTTCGAAGAGACCGGCGTTACGGGCTCGTTGAGGGTGCTCTGCCGGCGGGCGGTAGGCACGCCTCCGGGTTGACCCGGGCCCGACCGGCCGGCTTCAGGCTCTACCTTTAGGTGCCAGCTCGAGGTGCCGGCTCGAGGTGCCGGGTTGGCCCGCCGGCTCGAAGCGCCAGCTCGACCAGTCCGAGCCAGCTTGACCCACGGACCTGGCGCGGCAACGCTGGACGCCACATGTCTGTCGGCGACCTCGTCCTGCTGGCCCGCTCGTGAGCCCCCCCGGGGCCGACGCCGCTGGACGCGGGCGCGAGGCGCTGCGGGTCGCGCTCCTCTCGTACCGGGGTAACCCGCGTTCGGGAGGCCAGGGTGTCTACGTGCGCTTCCTGTCCCGGGAACTGGCCAGGCTGGGCCACGAGGTGACCGTTTTCGCCGGGCAACCGTGGCCGGTCGTGGACGCCGCCGACGGGGTCAAGTTGGCCCAAGTGCCGAGCCTCGACCTCTATCGCGAGCCCGACCCGTTCCGCTTCCCGAAGCCGGCGGAGTTCCGGTCTCCGGTGGACTTGCTCGAGTTCCTGAGCATGATGGGCGGCAGTTTCCCGGAACCCTTGACCTTCAGCCTGAGGGCCAGGGCACTGCTTTCCCGCCAGCGGGGCGCCTTCGACATCGTCCACGACAACCAGTGCTTCGGCTCCGGCCTCATGGGCCTGATGGAAGACGGCTGGCCGGTCATCGGAACTTGCCATCACCCGGTGACAGTCGACCGGCTGGTTGACATTGCCCACGCGCGCACCCGGTGGAGAGAACTGTCGTTGCGCAGGTGGTACGGGTTCGTGCGCATGCAAAACAAGGTGGCCCGAAAACTGCCCCGTATCATCACCGTTTCTTCCTCGTCCCGGCGCGACATCGTCGAACAGATGGGCGTGGCCCCCGAGCGCGTCGCCGTCGTGCCAATAGGGGCTGACCACCATCTGTTCCGCCCGCTGCCGCGGGTGGCGCGGGTGCCCGGCCGCATCATGACGACGGCGAGCGCGGACGTGCCTATGAAAGGGCTCGCCTACCTCCTCGAGGCCCTGGCCAAATTACGGACCTCGTTGCCCGAGGCTCACCTGGTCGTCGTGGGCGAACCCAGGCCGGATAGTGCGGCCTGGCACGCCATGGAACGTCTCGGCCTCGACGGCGCTGTCACCTACCGGCCGGGCGTCAGCGATACAGAGTTGGTCGAGCTGTACGCGCAGGCCTCGGTCGTCGCCGTGCCGTCGTTGTACGAGGGGTTCTCTTTGCCGGCGGTCGAGGC
>JASHVH010000249.1 GCA_030039575.1 Acidimicrobiales bacterium
CTGTCATCGACGTCGAGAGCGAGGTGGCTGACGATGGCCCTGCCACGCGACCAGTTGACGACGCACGAGGCGGTGTGGGCCGTTTGAGAGGACAGGTCGACGCCGGCCGTGATCATCGCCGGCCGGCCCTCGGGACTACATGAGGGCAACTAAAGGCCCTGGCCCGGGTCATCGGCATGAGATGCCTCCTAATGGCCATAGCACCTCTTGATTGCCCTTGCAGGCGCAGCGGCCCGGCCATTTTTCCTGTGCTCCCGACAGTTAGTTCGCCGGTCGAACAACCGAGCCTCCAGTCGGCGAAAAGGTCGCCTCGGGAGCAGGCTGGCGGGGACCCGCTCAACCGAAGCGACCGCGCCCATGATAGTGCCTCCGCGGCGCCGTGAAGCTTCAGGGCAACAAAGCTATGTCTACTCGGAGCGACGCAGCAGGCGGCGATGAACATCCTGGTCAGACAGGAAAAGTGCCATTAACTGGGCGAACCTGCGGCGGCCGGCCGCAGGCCTTAAACTTTTAGTTGTGGGCAACGACTGCCAAGACGTGCCGGCGCCGGGCGTCGGCGACGCGCGCCGCTACCTGGTCCGCACGTTTGGCTGCCAGATGAACGAACACGACTCCGAGCGTCTGGCCGGTCTCCTCGAGGCCCAGGGCCTGGTCGCGACGGATTGCGCCGAAGACGCGGATGTCGTCGTGCTCAACACGTGTTGCATTCGGGAGAATGCCGACAACCGTCTTTACGGCAACCTCGGCCAATTGCGGTCGCTCAAGCAACGCCGCCCCGGTATGCAGATCGCCGTGGGTGGCTGCCTGGCCCAAAAGGACAGGGAAAAAGTACTGGAAAGGGCGCCGTGGGTTGACGCCGTTTTTGGTACCCACAACGTCGGGCGTGCCGTTGACCTCTTGCAACGGGCACAATTGGAAGGTCCCGTGGTCGAAATCCTGGACGCGGCGGCCAGCGATGCGGACGAGTTCCCCTCGGCCCTGCCAGTGCGCCGGGAGCTACCGTTCGCCGCGTGGGTAACCATCCAGGTCGGTTGCGACAACCGCTGCGCCTTTTGCATCGTGCCGGCCGTGAGAGGACGGGAAATTAGCCGGCCGTTCACCGAAGTCGTCGCCGAGGTGGAGCAATTGGCGAGCCGAGGGACGATAGAGGTGACGTTGCTGGGCCAAAATGTCAACTCCTACGGGCGCGACTTGGCGCTGAAGGCGCGCGCCTCGAACGATTGGCGCGCCCATTCCTACCTGACGGGTGACGCGTGGGCCGCGGGAGGTGCGCCGCGGGTCCGCCCCCTTTTCGCCGACCTGCTCCACGCCGTGGCCCGAGTGGAGGGCATCGAGCGGGTCCGCTTCACCAGCCCGCACCCAAAGGACCTACGCCCAGAGACGATCGAAGCTATGGCCAACGAAAAAGCGGTGTGCCCACACCTGCACCTGCCCCTGCAGTCGGGGAGCGACCGTGTGCTGGCGAGAATGCACCGAGGGTACACGGCGCAGCGCTACCTCGAGCGCTTGGACGCGGCGCGTAGTTCCGTCCCCGACCTGGCCGTAACGACGGACATAATCGTCGGGTTCCCCGGCGAGGACGAGGGTGATTTCCAACGTACCCTCGAAGTGGCCGCAGAGGCCGAGTACGACAGCGCCTACACTTTTATCTTCTCTCCTCGTCCCGGGACCGAAGCGGCGGCGCGCACCGAGGATTTCGTCCATCCCCAAGTTGCGGCCGAGCGGTTCGAGCGGCTCCGCCAGGTAGTAGAGCGCAGTGCCCTCCGCCGGCACGAGCAGCGAGTAGGCCGTACCGAAGAAGTACTGATCGAAGGGCCGGCCAAAAAGGGCGGTCCCAATGTGTATTCCGGCCGAAGCCGGCAAAACAAGCTCGTCCACTTGGAGGGCCAGGGCCTGCGTCCCGGGACCGTGGTGGAGGCGTTGGTGGAGCAGGCGGCGCCTCATTTCCTTAAAGGGAAATTGGTCCGCGTCGCGGCGCAGCCCCGTCATCGCAACTTGATACCGGTGGCGGCGAGCTGAGCTGGTCCATAACAGCCGGCCCGGCGGCGGCGTGCCCTTCTGCCGCATCTCCATGTGGTGTTGGGCCATTTGCGTTAGTGGGGCCAACGGCGTCGGGGAAATCGACCCTGGGTGTGCTGGCCGCGTTGGAGCTCGGGGACGTCGAAATCGTCACTGCTGACTCGATGCAGGTCTACCGTGGCATGGACATCGGGACGGCGAAGCCCTCTCTGGCCGAACGGGCCGGGGTAACCCACCACCTGATCGATGTGGCCGACCCCTCAGAGGACTGGGACGTCGCCCGATTTGCCGCGGAGGCCAAGCGCGTGGTCCAGGACGTCGCCTCACGCGGCAACCGAGCGCTCTTTGTAGGCGGGACCGGTCTCTACTTGCACGCGCTGGTCGACGGGTTCGCCGTGCCAGGACGATGGCCCGAGGTCGTGGCCGAGTTGCAGGAGACGGCCGACACGGGAGCGCTGTACCGGCGGCTCGAAGCTTTGGACCCGGAGGGAGCGGCTCGGGTGGGCCCCGGCAACCGCCGGCGGGTCGTGCGCGCCCTCGAGGTCGCTATCGGCAGTGGCCGCCCCTTTTCCAGTTACGGCCCCGGCGTGGCCGCTTTCCCACCCACGAACTGGCAACTGGCCGGGGTCTGGCTACCGCGTGAGGTGGTGGCCACCCGTATCGAGCAACGGTTTACGGCCATGCTGGAAGCCGGTTTCATAGATGAGGTGCGGGCGCTGGCGGCCCGGCAGGACGGCTTGTCGCGCACCGCCCGCCAGGCGCTTGGTTATCGCGAGCTGCTATCGCATGTAGAGCAAGGTGGTGACCTGGGCGCGGCGGTCGACCTGGCTGTGGCGCGGACGCGACGTTTCGCCCGTCGCCAGCGGATGTGGTGGCGGCGGGACCCGCGAGTGCGCTGGTTCGGGGCTCCCGAAAACCCCCTCGCAATACTGCCTGCCCTGCTGAGAGACTGGAAAAGATGAACGAAGCGGACCGAAGCCTTCCCGGCCGGCTTGAACTGGCCAAGTACGAGGGGCTCGGCAATGACTTCCTGGTGCTGCTCGACCTCCATGGCCGGCACCAGCTCGATGCCGGCCTGGCCAGGCTCGCCTGCGACCGCCACCTCGGGTTCGGGGCCGACGGGTTGCTCAGGGCCGGCCCAGCACCGGCCGGCGCCTCGGGAACGATGACTTTCGAATTGCGCAATGCCGATGGCAGCGAGGCCGAGATGAGCGGCAACGGCCTGCGTTGCCTGGCGCATGCTGCCATCGATGCCGGAGCGGTGACCGCTCGTCCAGGTGACAGTTTTGGCGTTCTCACGCCGGCCGGTCGCAGGGAGGTCCATGTGCTCGACATCGGGGACGGGTGGATGTGGGCCAGCACTGAGATGGGCGAGGTCAAAGTGGTGGGCGA
>JASHVH010000250.1 GCA_030039575.1 Acidimicrobiales bacterium
CGCCCACGTACTTGTTCAGTAGCTCCGGGCCCTTGATGTTCAAGAAGTAGCTGCGGGCCGCACCGTCCCCGGAACGTTCGGCCACTTTTTTCGCCAACGAGTTCGCCACCGCCTTGGCAATGAGGGTCTTGCCGCAGCCCGGAGGGCCGTAGAGCAAGACGCCCTTGGGGGCGGGCAACTTGTGCTCGGTGAAAAGATCTTTGTAGAGGAAGGGCAGCTCCACTGCGTCTGTGATCTGTTCGATCTGAGAGTCGAGCCCGCCGACGTCCTCGTAGGAAATGTCCGGCACTTCTTCGAGGACGAGGTCTTCGACCTCAGGCCGGGGGAGCTTTTCGAGCAGGAGCCCGGAGCGCGAGTCCATCAGCAACGAATCGCCGGCGCGCAACTTCTCGCCCATCAGCGAGTCCGCCACTTCGACGACCCGCTCCTCGTCCGCCCGGCCCACGACGATGGCCCTGTGACCGTCTTCGAGCAGCTCTTTCAAGGACACGACCTCGCCGGACAAGTCACTGCCGCGGGCCATGACCACGTTGAGAGATTCGTTCAAGACCACTTCCTGGCCGCGACGCAACTCCTTGGCGTCTATGCCCGGGTGGAGCGAAACCCTCATCTTGCGGCCACCCGAGAAAACGTCGGCCGTCCCGTCCTCGTTGCACCGCAGGAACGTCCCGTACGCCGACGGGGGTTGGGTGAGCTTGTCTACTTCCTCGCGGAGCGAGGCGATGTGCTCGCGGGCATCTCTCAAGGTGTAGGTCAGCCGCTCGTTTTGGGAGAGAGCCTGCTGGAGCTGGCCCTTCGTCTCCAGCAGCCGCTCCTCGAGGGTGCGCACCCTCTTCGGGGCGTCGGCTAGCCGGCGACGAAGGGCGGAGATCTCCTCCTCGAGCGCGGCAACCTGCGCCTCCAGGGTGCCGGCTTGGGGGCGCGCCCCAGAGGTTTCCTTGTCCTGAGCGCCGCCCCGAGCGGCCGGCTCGTCATGCTGGGCCAAGCGGACCACCTCCTATTTCCTGGCTTCTTGTCCGGGGCTTCGTGGCGCCGGGTGCAACTGCTTTGGCCAACGTAAGGCCCTTTCTGACCATAGTGCGCCGCCACCTCAAGCGGCTGAAGGCCCTGGGACCAGGGCTTCGGTGGAGGGGGTGATTGACACTTGGCCTCGGCCGCCGGTACCTTGGGTTGTCAAGCACCTCAGTCCGTTCGGAGAAAAGGGAACCAAGAGCGAATGAAGGTCTGGATCGACCAGGATCTTTGCACGGGTGATGGCCTGTGCGAGGAGATCGCGCCCGCTGTCTTCACGCTGCTCGACGACGGGTTGTCGTACGTCAAAGAGGGCGACAAGATCTTCAGCGACCCTGGCGGGCACGCCGGATTGGCGCTCGTACCGGAGGACATGGAAGACGCAACCCGGGAGGCGGCGGAAGAATGCCCCGGGGAGTGCATCTTCATAGAGGAGTAGTTTTCCGCCAGTAGACGATGCTGGCGAGCCCACCCTTCTCCACCACTGAGACTTACCCGGACGCTTTGTTGCGAGCGGCCCGTAGCCGGCGCGCCCTGGGGGGATGGTGGGGCACGGCTGTGGCGGCGACGGCGGCGACGGTCCTGAACTGGCCGGGTTGGCTGCAGATAAGGAGCGGTTTAGACCCCTCTTGGCAGGCGGGGCTGGCCATCGGCTTCATGCACCACCTGCAATGGGGGCCTCAGCTCGACTTCACCTACGGCCCCTACGGGTTCGCCGGCTTCCTCGAGCCTTTTTACAGGTCGACGGCCTTCATCGCCGTGTGCTTCTCCTTCATCATCACCTGGGCACTGGCCTACCTCGTCGTGGCGGGCGTGCGCCGGTACTCGGAGGGCACGTACTGGGGCCTGGCCGCCGCCGGAGTAGTCGCCTGGGCGGTGATGTGGTTGTCGTGGGCCGAAGCACGGCCGGCCGATTTTGCTTGTGTGACCGGGCTGGGCCTGGCGCTGTGCTTGCTGGTAGCCCGAACGCCGGCAACCCGGGCCAACCTGGCTGGTGCGCTGGGTGCACTGGCCGGCTTTGCCCTACTGGTCAAGTTCAACAGTGGGCTGATAGTGGCGGGGCTGTTGATATTGGCTCTAGTAGGGGCCGACGGGGCCTGGCGAGAGCGCCTGCGGGCAGGCGGCCTAGGAGTGGTTGCCTTTGTGGGCGTCTTCGCGTTGGCCTGGGTGTCGGCGGGCCAGAGCTTCGGCCACCTGGCCGGCTTCGCCCGCGCCTCGGTGTCGCTACTGGCCGGTTACGGCGCAGCTATGGCGGGCGGCCTGCACCACGCGTCTACCGCCTGGCTGGCGCTGGGCCTTGCGGTGGTGGCCGGCCTGGTCTTTGTCCCCACCTTCTGGCACTGGGCGCCCCGAAAGCGGGTCGTCGCCGTGGTCATGCTGGCCGGGTGGGGTTGGGCGGAGGTCAAGGAGGGGTTCGTCAGCGGCAACCACTTCCCGCTTTTTTTCCGGGTCGTCCTTGTTGCCGTGGCCCTGGCCGCCCTCGTCCGGCCGCCCCGGGCGATCTACGCCGGCGGCTTGGCCCTGGCCGCCGGCATCACCTTGCTGGCCGTGAACACGCCCCTCCTGGAGCCGGTGACCAGCATCCGCTCGTTCGGGGCCGACCTGGTGGACGTAGCCCAGGCCGGCCGCTTCGCCGGGCTAACGGCCTCCGACCGCTCCAGGGTGCTAAAGGACGAGCGCCTCTCTGCCCCAGCCCTGTCGATGCTCCGTGGGCGCACGGTCGCCATTGAGCCATGGGAGGACATGGTGGCCTGGGCCGACCCCGGCCTGTACTGGGACCCCGAGCCCGTCGTCCAGTCGTACAGCGCTTTCACGCCCTACCTCGACCACAAGGACGCCGCCTTCCTCTCATCTCCCCGGGCACCGCAGCGCATCCTGTACTGGCCGTTGCGCACCGGGTTCGACTCTCGAGACCCGGTTATGGACCCCCCTTCCACTACCGAAGCCGTCTACTGCCACTACACCCAGCTGGCCCTGGTCAAACCGTGGCAGGTGCTGGCCCGGGTGCCGGACAGGTGCGGACCGGTCGTGACCGTATACGAAGTGGACGTCCATTTCGGCCAACCGGTAAGGGTGCCGGTCGTCCCGGGGAAGATAGTGGTGGCCAGCTTCACCCTCAGCACCCCGCTGGTGGCCAAGGTGGAAGGTGACCTGCTCAAACCGCCTGACACTTACCTCGTGGCCTGGGACCGTCCCGGCGGACGCGTCACCTTTCGTTTTGTCCCCGGCACCGCCGGAGATGACCACATTGTGAGCGTGCCGGCATCGCTCGGCTACTCTGCCGCCTTCACCCCGGCCGACATCCACCAGCTGGAGATCTCGGGTGGAGGCTGGAAGGCGGGCCAGGGCTCCGTCAAGGTCGTCTTCCGGGCCATGAGCCTGGCCCCGTGAGGCCGGCCCATGAGGGGCATGGGCTCAAGGTCTGAACGACGGCGAAGCGCCGGTTTTGGGGCTGAATTTTGTTATCGGGGCTGAAAAATGTCGTTAGCGTTACTTCTCGAGCCCCAGATTGCTCCCGCCGCAGTACGGCCCACCCTGGGCTAGCTCCGAGGCGCTGGCGGCCCAGGTCCCAGTCCTGATCAAGAACCGGGGCCACCTCCGGCGTCGCTCCGGGTCAGCTGCTGACGCAGGCCTCGGTCGACACGGCCGTCGTGTGGGGCTCGACCATTAGCGGGAGTAGTTCCGAGGTACTGAGGGCGTAGGCAGTAGTGGGCCGGTCGGGAGCGATGGCGAACGCGATCCCGACCACCTGGCCGTCGGGGTTGACGACTGGCGCGCCCGAGTCCCCATAAGTGAGCTGGGCGGCCAACACGAACACTCGCCGCTCCGTACTGCGGTTGCCGTAGAGGTCTTGGCCGACGGCGGTGATCTCCTGAGCGATCGTGGCCGGCTGGATGGCGAGAGGGTCCTGACCGTTCGGGTGGCCGAAGACGGCCCCTTTTTCCCCGACCGTCCCCGTCCCCACCGGTAAGGATGGCTCCCCGAGCCCCGGCACGGACAGGAGGGCCAGGTCGACGTCAGGGTTGTACAACACGACGGTGGCCGGTTTGACCGTCCCGTTTGGCAACAGGACGCTCGTGTTACCGGCCGGTTCGCCGGCAACGACGTGGGCGTTGGTCACCACGAGACCAGGGTCGACCGTCCAGCCGCTTCCCTCCTGGATGCGCCCGCAGGCTTCGCCCTCGACCTTGACCGTCGACTCTGACACCCACGTCACCAGGGACGGCCTCAGCGGGACCGAACCCGGCGGCGCGCCGACATCCTGGCCGGGGACGATCTGGTCGAACACCTGTGGGAAACCGTCCTCGCTCACCAGCCGCCGGAGCGCCTGCAGAGTATTGGGCGGGGTAAGACCGTAAGAGCGGGTTTCGTTGGACAACCATCGAGTGATGACGGACCCGGTCGTGAGCTGGGAGACGGTCCCCGGCACGGCCGCCAGCGAGGGCGCCAGCAGCCAGAGGGCAGCAAAGACCCCCACCACCCCCACGAACGCCCCGACCAGGCGGTCGAGTGTCCGGAGGCCGGCAAAGGGGGGGAGGACGGCGTGGAGCCTGGCCCCCACCATCAGCCCGATGGCTTGCCCGATCAACGCCCCCCCGACCAGCACCCCCACCGCCAGCACCATGCGGGCCACCGACCCGGACAACCCGATGAAGTTGACGATGTTGGGCATGAACCGCACGGCGAGGTACAGGCCGGCACCCAGCCCGAGCCAAGAGAACACCCGCCCGAAAAAGCCCAACCGCCAGCCGCCCAGCAAGGCGAAGAAGGCGACGACCAGGATGCCTATGTCAAGGGCATTCACGGGAGGAGAGCCATCAACCTGGCTGCGGTCAGGAAGCCCGTGTGACCGACCATGCGGTGATCGGGCCGGACCGACTGGCCGTCGACGTGCCAGGGGCGCAGGAGTACCTCGACTGTCTCGGCCATCCCGTAGCCGGAACTCGCGAGCGCCTCACGCAATGTCATCACCTGGCCCACCGTTGGTAGATAGGAAACAATTATGCCCCCTGGCCGCAGGGCACTTGCGGCATGCTTGACGGCCCGCCACGGCTCCGGCAGGTCCAGGAGCACCCGGTCGAGCCCCTGCTCGGCCATCCCTTCGTAGACGTCGCGCAGCTGGACGTGGTACCGCTCGAGGGCGCTATCGCCGAGGAAGGCGGCCACGTTGGCCCGGGCACGCCGGGCGAAGTCCTCCCGCACCTCATAACCGGTCACGTCGGCGCCGGCCCGCAGGAGGGCCATTGACAGGGCACCCGAGCCCAACCCGGCTTCAAGCACGCGCGCCCCCGGGAATATGTCGGCCATCACCAGGATCTGGCCCAGGTCCTTCGGGTAGATGACCTGCGCACCTCTCGGCATTTTCAAAACGATCTCGGCCAGGGTGGGCCGCACCGCTATGTACCGGGCGCCGAGGCTTGAACGGAGCACCGACCCCTCTTGCTGGCCAAGGATCCTGTCGTGGGGCACCGTGCCGGCGTGGGTGTGGAACTCGCCGCCCTGTTCGAGCAGGACCAGGTAACGACGGCCTTTGGAGTCAAAGAGCAGCGCTCTCTCGCCGGGCTCGAAGGGCCGGTGGCCTGAGCTCGAGGTGCCGCTCACCTGCTCACCATTGCACCTATTTAACTCATCTACCTGGTGACCGGTTCACTGAGAGCTGTTCACCGGTCCAATGCGAGGCGGCGGCGCTTTTGCTCTGCCGCCCTGTCCACCAGGCG
>JASHVH010000251.1 GCA_030039575.1 Acidimicrobiales bacterium
AGCGCGTACTCCAAACAAGACTCCCTCACCACGCACTCCCCGCAGTACCGCCGCGCCGCCTCCACGCCCGGGCCGTCGCTCGGGAAGAAAACCTGCGGGTCGACGTCCTGGCAGCGGGCCAAATCCATCCAGGGGGCCCCCCGCTTGAGGGTGGTCGTCTTGTCTGAACCGAGATGATCGCTCATCACGTCGCCTTCTTCTCTCGTGGAGCCGAGCCGGTTGGAGGGCTGGTGCGGCCGGCCAATGGCAAATGGAACGGTGGCGTACCTCGATCGTTCCCCCGCAGTTGTGCCCTGGCCATGATCACTTTGTGGTGGTGCTGTGAAGCCCGCTCTCCCGCTCGCGTGTCAGTGATTGTTTAAGGTGCCTCAAATGGCGGAAATACTGCCGGTCCCGGCTACTGGCCGCTTTCCTCTCCGTAAGTGGGCAAATGACCACGCACAGCGCGTCGGCTCCTGGTCCGCGCTGAGCGGCCCTTCCGCGACGCAGCCGCTGCCGGGCTGGTTGGGCCCTGTTTGTCCTTGGACCGAGGAGCGGTCAAGTCGGCAAGTGTGCGGGCAGGCCGACCTGGGTAGAGTCCGCTGAGTGTCAGCTGGCATACTCTTAGCCGCAGCGCTCAGCGTCATCGCCCCCCCGGTCTCCGTCGGCTTCGACCCCCAAACGACGAACCCGCTTTGCTCAGGCAGCCAGTGGTCGGGCTCGTGCTCAATTGCTTCCGCCAACGACACGGTCCCACCGGCATCCTTGATGCCGGACAGCCTGTTCAACCGCAAGGTGACCGCGTGGCCGGTCGACCGCCACAGCGCCGCCCTCGTGGCCGAGTTCAACTTCGACTGGCAGTCCAACTTCGGCAACGTGGGCGTCAACGGCCGCCCCGTCATTTGGGTACCCGCACGCCAGCCGATGGTCGCGTTGTCCGCAAAGGCCGGGTGCTCTGGCAACTTCCTCACCAATACCGGGACGGCGGCACCGATCCCACAGTGGGCAAGCACGACCGGCGGCGCCGACTCCCCCCTTACCGTGTACCAACCCAGCAGCAACTCCCTCTGGGAGCTCTATCAAGCCCGCCCGGTGACCACTGGAAGAGGCGGGGGCAGTACCAGCGCCAACCCGGGTTGGAGCGCTTGTTGGGGAGGTAAGGCGCACCTCAGCACTTTCACTGGCGTCTTTCCCCAGCCGTACGGGGAAACGGCGACCGGCATCTCCAACCTGGCCACTGAAGTCACCGAGGCCGACGTCCTCTCGGGGACGATCCGCCACGCCATCGGGCTGCAGGTGGCCAACTGCAGTATGGACATCTACCCCGCCAACCGCAGCGATTGCGGCTACTACCCGGGCAACCCGGCCGAAGGTCAGTGGCTGCGTTTTGCTCCCGGCGTCAACTGCACCGCCTATGACACCACTCCCTTCGAGAACGAGGTCTGCTTAGCCGGCCAGCGATATGGCTTCGTGATTGTCGACCAGGGCGGGTCCGACGGCATCATCGCCGACTACGCCACCGGGACCTGGGCCCACGAAGGCAACCCGGGCCCCGTGGGGTCCTGGCAGGACAACCCCAAGGGCGGCTGTTGCATATTCGAGGGCGGAGGTGGGCCCCTCGAGGACGCCTTTCAGACCGCGTCCGGCTATTGGGAGCAGGAGTACCAGGTAATCGCCTCCCTGCCCTGGAGCCGGCTCCAGGTCATCGACCCGCCCCACAGTTCAAAATTATGAAGCTCGGGTGCCGCTACTGATAGCGGTTGGCACTTAAGGCGGGGGTTACCATGACGGGCATGGCCTTGCCAACGACACGGACCGACCCCGCCGACCTCAGCGCTCTTGGTGCCGCGTTCAGCGAAGAGGAACGGCTCGTACAACAAAAAACGCGCCAGTTCGTTCGCCACCGCGTCCTGCCGTCGATCGAGGAGTGGTTTGAGCGCGGGTCCTTTCCCCGCCACCTGGT
Organism: Acidimicrobiales bacterium; assembly: GCA_030039575.1. Classification (GTDB taxonomy): domain Bacteria; phylum Actinomycetota; class Acidimicrobiia; order Acidimicrobiales; family Palsa-688; genus Fen-671. Next base: position 1,943 of record JASHVH010000251.1, read on the forward strand.
GCCGGAGCTCGGTCAGCTCGGGCTACTCGGCATGCACCTCGAAGGTTACGGCTGTGCCGGCCAGAGCGCAGTGAGCTACGGGCTGGCTTGCCTCGAGCTCGAGGCCGGTGACAGCGCGCTCCGGTCCTTTGTCTCGGTCCAGAGCTCGCTGGCCATGTTCTCCATTTGGAAATACGGGAGCGAAGAACAAAAGCAGCGTTACCTCCCGGCCATGGCTGCCGGTGACATGGTCGGCTGTTTCGCCCTGACAGAACCGGAAGTAGGGAGCGACCCGGCGTCCATGGCGACAAGGGCGAAGCGAGACGGGGGTGACTGGGTGCTCGACGGCCACAAGCGATGGGTGACCAACGGATCGATCGCCGACGTGGCCGTGATCTGGGCCAAAACCGATGAAGGGGTACGTGGGTTCCTCGTCCCACGCGGCACACCCGGGTTCACAACGGCCGACATCCGCGGGAAATTGTCGCTGCGGGCCAGCGTCTCGAGCGAGGCCGTGCTCGACTCCTGCCGGCTGCCCGAAGATGCCGTCCTGCCGGGTGCCCTCGGTTTGCGCAGCCCGCTCTCCTCTCTCAACGAGGCCCGCTACGGCATCATCTGGGGGGCGCTGGGCGCCGCCCGTTGTTGTTACGAGACGGCACTTTCGTTTGCTCTCGAGCGGGTGCAGTTCGGGAGGCAGGTCGCCGCCTTCCAGTTGACCCAGGCAAAACTTGTCGATATGGCCGTCGAGATCGAAAAGGGTTTATTGCTGGCTTACCACATCGGCCGCCTGAAAGAGGCGGGCCGGCTGACCGCCGATCAGGTGAGCGTGGGCAAGCTCAACAGCACGCGTGAGGCGCTGAAGATCGCCCGCGCCGCTCGCACTGTCCTAGGCGCCAACGGGGTGACCCTCGCCTTCCCGGTGATGCGGCATGCGGCCAATCTGGAGTCGGTGCTCACCTACGAAGGCACTTCGGAGATCCATCAACTGGCCATTGGCCGCGCCCTCACCGGCGTCAGCGCCTTTTGATGGCGGCCGTCCGGTCGGGTAAGGTTGGCCGCATGGCGGGGTCACTTTGTGACATCCACCGGCGGTGACCACATGGTGAAGGCGGCACCTCAACCCGTCGGCGAGACAACCGGCACCGCCGAGATCAGACGCTCTTCCCGCTCGATCTCCCGCCTGCGCCGGGCCGAAGCCGTCGTGACCTCAGGCCGGTTGGCTCCCACCCTGATAGTCGCGCTCGTCCTTACCATTATCAGCTGGCCGGTAACGGACCTCACCCCTTACGCCGGCCTCGACCCGTCCTGGGAGGGCGGACTGGCGATGGCGTTCGTCCAGCACCTCCATTGGGGGCCAAATATCGATTTCACTTATGGGCCACTGGGCTTTCTCACTGTGCCAATGCTGTACTTCCAGAGCACGGCCGCCCTCAGCCTCATTTACCTGGTGGCGTCACGGGTGCTCCTCTTTGCCCTGCTACTGCGCACAATTCAACCCAAGGTCCCTGGCTTATGGGCCATCTTGCTGGCCTATATCGTCGGGGCCTCGGCCATCTTCCTGATCGACTCTGCCGACTTGCTCATGGGCTGTGCGCTACTCATCGGCCTACTGGCGCTGGCTTCGCCCAGCACTGTTTTTCACTCCGGCCGGTACTCCCGGTCCCCTGTCTTGGAGTCATACCACACTCGCATCCGCTGTCCGGTCGAGGGGTCGATGAACACCTCGGTCGTCGGCTTGGGCCCGGCTCCGTTGGCAGAACTCTTGCGGCTGCCCCGGTAGCGGTCCCACCCGAACACCGCAAAGATGACCCCTACCACCACGACAACAATGATGACCCAACCCAAAGCGCCCATGTCGGCTCACTCCGTCGTGCGTACTTCTTGCGCAGGCGGCGTCGGTAGCCACTCCACGACGCGGGCGGTGCCGTAAGCCACGATCTCGGTCATGCCGGCACCCATTTCGGTCGAGTCGAAGCGCATCATGGTCACGGCATTGGCCCCCATGGCGGCCGCGTTTTTCACCATGCGGTCGAGTGCCTGACGCCGGGAATCCTCGTTGAGCTTTACGTACGACCGGATCTCGCCCCCGCCGATACTTTTCAGGAGGGCGGCGATGTTGCCGCCGATGCTCCGGGACCGGACGGTGAGGCCGAACACTTGGCCAATTGTATTTACCACCCTGGTGTCGGGGATGTTCTCGGTCGTCGTTACGATCATCGGCCGAAAGGGGACGTCCTTCTCCGCCAGTGACCGGTTGTCCTCGGTTGTCGTCACGATCCTCGGATAGGGAGGAAGCCCCTTCTCCATCGGCGCCTGCATCAATTTGCCTCCTGTGACCTCCGGTGCCGGCCACGCCGTCCACCTATCAAACTGATATCACTTTTCTGCCAGCCTTGTCAAGCGCAGGCGGGCCACGGGGGACCTACTCGCCAGTCGAACAGCACGGCGCCCATCCCGGGCTCGCGGTCGGCCAGCCGCGAATAGATCTCCTGCGCCTGGGACGGCGGCACGACGTCAGTCACCAGCCCCGTCGTCCTGATCTGCCCCCGGCGCAACAGGTCGAAGAGGACGGCGTAGTCGTCCTGGAGCGACCAGCGAGCCTGCCACGGGCCGGAGTCGAGGGGCAGGAGCCACTCAAGTGCCCCGATGAGCCGCAGGCCGCGGTGGTGGACTTCGGACAGCATCCTGGTTGCGTCACCGCTGTAGGCGCCCCGAGGCGAGCCAAGTAAGACCACCTCTCCCCCGTCACGTGCCAGCGAGACAGCCGTCGGCACCGCGTCCGGCACACCTGAAGCTTCGACCACGAGGTCCCCGCTCGCCCCGAGCAGGTTCTCGACAGTGGTGCGCTCGCTACCTTTCGCCGGCAGCGCTGCCACCACCCCCGTCGCCTGCGCCATCCGGACTCGCGCCTCGGCGAGGTCGAGGCCGAGCACTTTCATGCCGGACAGCTGGAGCAACTGGGCGGCAAAGTTCCCGACGAGCCCGAGCCCGAGGACAACCCCGCGGGATCCGAGTTGTACGTGTGCCGACTTACGCAGAGCCGTGATCGAAACTGAGGCCATCCGGCCCAGCACGATGCTTCGGGCGTCGTCGTCCTTGGCCAGGCGCACAATGGGCCGCCGCAAGGTATCGGCGACCGCATATCGGGCGTGCCGGCAAATAGCAAAGACACGGTCGCCGACCGCCAAGCCCCGGTCAACCCCGGGGGCCGGAGCTCCCAGCGCCACGATGGTGCCGACCGCTCCGTACCCGGGCCGGTGCGGGTAAGCGTTCCAGCTCCCAGGTACGCGAGTACCCGGGTCGAGCCCCGTGAAATTGGCCACCTCCGTCCCGGCACTGACTATGGACACCTCGAGGTCGACCACCGCCTCGCCGGGCCCTAACGAGCTTTCGTCGACCTGCACCTCTTCGACCCGGCAGTCCCGCTCCCCAACGAACACCAGGCCCGGGCCCGTAAGCATCCTGGTCAGGCGACTAGTCCCTAGCCGGCCCACTCCGCATGGAATTGGCCTACATCAGACTTGGTTATGACCCCACCAGCAGGGAGTTGAGCGACCGGGTCGTCCGCAGGACTGGAGACACCGGTCCTGATAGCCGTTACCAGGTCCTGAACGGCTAGCCGGCCCTCGGACGTGGGCAACTGGGCCACGTCGCCATACCAGGCTCCGGAACGTATACCACGTAAGGCGGCCGCGCTGCCGCCATAGCCGATCAGGATCACCTTCCCCGTCCTCCCGGCACCGGCAACCGCCTGCTGAGCACCCTCGATCCCTTGGTCAGCCCCCACGATCAATGTGAGCTTCGGGTCTGACTGGAGCATGTGCTGCGCGGCGGTCAGCCCGTCCCACGTGGTGAAATACGACTGGCCTTGCGCCACGATCTTTATGTTCGCGTGACCGGCAATCGAAGACGAAAAACCATCGAAAATTGCCTCGTCCAGCGCCGAGGCTTTGACGTCGTAGATGTAGCCCACCTGGCACGGGTCGTAGGCAGCACAGGCCCGCACGACCAGGGCTCCGAGTTTCTGCCCGATCTTCGTGGGGATGAACACGACGTTGGCGGCCAGGCCTTTTACCTGAGGTGCGTCCGTGCTCAGGTTGGGCCCTAATTCCTGGTCGAGGTCAGCGACTTGAATATGGTCCGAGATGGCCTCCTTGACCAGGCCAAGCAGCCGGGGCCCAAAAATCGGCTGGACGATGATGCCCTGGTATTGGTGGGAATTGATTGCATCCTGCAACTGGGTGTACTGAGTGGTCGGGCTGTTCTCGGCGTCGAACACCGTGAGCACGGCGCCGTCAGCGTGAGCAGCGGACTCGGCGGCAGCCAGCATTGGCGTGTCATAGCTGTTGTCCTGGATCGCGAACGAAAGGTAAGCGATGTGCAGCGTCGTTTCGGAGGCCTCGGCGTGAAGGTTGCCCGCGGTCGCGGTTGCTGCGCCGGCGCCCATGCTGACGCAGGCGCATACTGCCGCTCCGGTCGCCATAACGGCGCGGCGGCGGCTCATGATGGTTTTTAGTAGCAACGGCCCTCTCCTTTGTACTGAGGCTCGTTCCGCTTTGCCCGTTCTCGTTTCCAGGGCATGCCCACCTCCAGGCCAGACCATCTGTACCGGTCGTCCCCGTGTAACTCGGACCGGGGCCCCCGGGCACCACGAGAGGCCAACGCTCAATTGTACAAGGACGACGCCAAACCTGAAACACCACAGCTCCCGTTCGTAGGCGGAGCCTGGCGCCCGGACCACCCGAACCGGTCCAATTTGTCGCCCTCGGCCGCGTCGTACTACAGGGTTCGACGACTCACGTAGCTACGCCCAAAGCCTCTTGACGAGTGCCGAAGCTTTCCATGCGGACGATCCGGCCGTCCTCGAATGAGAGGACCAGCGTGCGCGGCCCTCCAATTGCTTCGAGCACTGAACCAGCGGGCCCTGGGCCGAAGTCGGGCCCCTCGACCGTCACGACTACACTGTCGCCCACCTCTTCCGCCTCCATGCGGGTAACCCTCGGCAGCCGTCCACCGCCAGCCGAGCCGAGCACGCGGCGCACCTCGTCGCGCCCGTGGCAGACAAGTTCGGGCAACAGGCCCTGCCACACCACGTCCGCCGCCATCACATCTACCAGGGGCGCCATGGTCTGGTCGCGGGACATCTCCCCCCAGACCGCGAGCACCCGTGCCAGGTTGCTCCCGGGCTCGCTCATGCCAACCTCCTCCTGTCTGCCGCCAGGGTACTGGCCCCAACGGGCGGCCGAGAGGCGAAGCGCTCGGTATGTCGGCGACGACGCCCGCGCCCCAGCGCGTACCGCCGCGCAGACGCTGTCACACGAGCTCAAAGGGCCCGGGCACCACCCACTGGCCGTCCCGCCCTACGGCGTGCCTGGCTCCGGTGAGCGAGCGTTTCGGTAGTCTTCAGTTCGTCCCTGCAGAGCTTGAAGGGTCCGTCATTGGCCGTCCGTCAAGAACTTCCCGTACGTGAGGTCCTGCGGGGCCGGAAGCTCAATTGGGCCGACCTAGTTGTCGCGGTGGGGGTCGTGCTCGTCCTGTACGTAGTGGTGAGGCTGGGCGAGTCGATGACCATCAACTTCACCCCCGGGCGGGCCCCGGTGGCGATATCGACGGACATCACTCACGTCCCCTATTACGCCGCCCGCTCTTTGCTCCGGATGTTCGCGGCGCTGGCGCTGTCCACGGTTTTCACCCTGGTTTACGGTACGGCTGCGGCACGGCTTCGACGGGCCGAAAAGGTCCTCGTCCCCATCCTCGACATCTTGCAGTCGATCCCGATACTGGTGTTCCTGCCCATCGCCCTCACCTTCTTCATCACCCTGTTCCCCAATAGCCTCCTTGGCCTCGAGCTGGCCTCGATCTTCGTGATCTTCACGTCACAGGCGTGGAACATGACGTTCAGCTTCTACCACTCGCTCGTATCGCAGCCCGCAGAACTGGACGAGGCGGCCCGGATGTACCGGCTGACCAAGTGGCAGCGGTTCTGGAAGTTGGACGTGCCCAGCTCAATGATCGGACTTGTTTGGAACATGATGATGTCCATGGGAGGCGGTTGGTTTTTCCTGACCGCCTCGGAGTCCGTGACCGTGTTCATCAAGGGCCACGGGGTGCTCGAAAGCCTGCCCGGGATGGGCAGTTACATGGCCGCCGCCATCAGTAAAGGGTCGTATGCCGAGGTGACCGTGGCCATAGTCGTCATGGTGGTCCTCGTCGTGGGGACGAACTTTTTCGTCTTCCGCCCGTTGGTCGCCTGGGCGGAGAAATTCCGGATGGAGACCTCGGAGTCGGCCGACAAGCCTAACAGCGTGGTCCTGAACGTCCTGCGCCGCTCTTCCATCCCTGAATTGGCCGGCTCCGTCAGCCACCCGGTCGGGCGAGTGCTGAGCGAGGTAACGCGACCGTTCGGGCTGGCCGAGTACCCCCTCCGCGGCAACCTCCAGCGCCGCCGTACCGGCGACGTTCTCTTCTGGGCGCTGGTGGTGGCAGCGGCCGTTGTGGTGATTGTGCTCGGCCTCATCTACCTGAACTCCCACCTTGGTTTTGCCCACCTGCCGGCGCTTTTCGCCATGGGCCTGGCCACTTTCGCCCGGGTAGTGGTGCTCCTCGTCGTTTCCACCATTATTTGGGTGCCGGTCGGGGTGAAGATCGGCATGAGCGCCAAACTCTCGCGGTACGCCCAGCCGGTGGTGCAGATCCTGGCCAGCTTCCCGGCCATATTGCTCTTCCCGTTCGCCACCCTGATCTTCATCAACCTCGGCATCCCCCTCGACTACGGCGCCATCGTGCTCATGATGCTCGGCGCCCAGTGGTACATACTCTTCAACGTCATCGCCGGGGCCAGCTCCATCCCCAACGACCTCCGCGAAATGATGGTGGTGGCGCGCCTGTCACGGAGCCAACGCTGGCGCCAGGTGATCCTGCCGGCCATATTCCCGGCTTACGTCACCGGCGGGATAACAGCTGCTGGTGGCGCCTGGAACGCGTCCATCGTGGCCGAATTGGTGGCCTGGAACCACCACACACTGCACGCTTACGGCCTGGGGAACAGCATCGCCACCTCGTCCAATGACGGTGACTTCGCCCTCCTAATAGCCGGGGGCATTGTCATGAGCGCTTTCGTCGTGGTGGCCAACAGGCTGTTCTGGCGACGCCTTTACCGGTTAGCAGAGAACCGGTACTCCCTATGAGGGCCCTAAGGGTTGACCCGAAGTCGTCCGGTGAGACAACGTGATGGGTTGTGACTAGCAGCTCCGCCGCGGTAGCGGCCCGCCCCGGGCCCGACCCGGCCGTGATCATCGAAGTTGTCCACGTCACAAAATCGTTCGTGTCGCCGGACGGCAGCCCCCTGCCGGTGCTCGATGACATATCACTGGACATCAGAGAAGGTGAGATCGTCGCCCTTCTCGGCCGTTCTGGGTCCGGAAAGAGCACCCTGTTGCGGTGCATCGCCGGCCTGATCGCGCCGACGTCAGGCGAGGTCCGCTACCGGGGCAACGTCCTCAACGGCGCCAACCCGGGGGTGGCCATGGTCTTCCAGAGTTTCGCCTTGTTGCCGTGGCTGACTGTCCGGCAAAACGTGGAGCTGGGCCTCGAGGCGCGGGGCGTGGGCCCGGCGGAACGCCGTCAGCGGGCGGAGCGGGCCATAGACACCATCGGCCTCGACGGTTTCGAATCCGCGTACCCCAAAGAGCTCTCCGGAGGAATGCGCCAGCGCGTCGGGTTCGCTCGTGCGCTGGTCGTTGAACCGGACGCCCTATTGATGGACGAACCGTTCTCGGCCCTGGACGTGCTGACCGCCCAGAACCTCCGGGCCGAGCTGCTACGCCTGTGGCGAGAAAAAGACTTCCCGACCAAGGCCATGCTGATCGTCACCCACAACATCGAGGAGGCGGTCATCCTGGCCGACCGCATCTTCGTCTTGGGGGCCAACCCGGGCCGGATCCGCACTGAGATCAACTGCCCGTTCCCCCAGCCCCGTGACCGCCACGACGAGCAGTTCCAGGCCCTCGTCGACCAGATCTACGGGCTGATGACCGGCCGGGACACACGGCCACCGGCACACATTTGGACCGTGGCCACCCCTGGCGAGGGGTCACCGACCGACACCCCGCTGCCCGCCGCCAGCGTGGGCGGGATGTCGGGGCTCCTCGAGATCCTGGTCGGGCACGGTGGCCGGGAAGACCTTCCCCAGCTGGCTCACGAACTGACGTTCGAAGTGGACGACCTCCTCCCGTTAGTGGACGCCGCCCAGCTGCTCGGGCTGGCCGAGGTGACTGACGCTGACCTCAACATCCTGGACGACGGGCGCGTTTTCGTCGCCGCCGACATCCTCGAGTCAAAACGGATCTTCGCCCGACGAGCACGCGAGCGGGCCCCTCTGGTCCGGGCCATCTGCAGAGCGCTGGAGGCGACCTCAAACGGAACTTTGGGGGAAGGGTTCTTCCTCGACCTGCTCCGCCGGGGTTTCTCCGAGGACGAGGCACGGCAGCAGGCGAGGATCGCCGTTGACTGGGGTCGCTACGGAGAGCTGTTCGACTTCGACGCCAACACCGGCCAATTCACGTTGGAGCCGGCGGCTTCAGAGGACGGCCACGCCAACGTGGGCGCCGAGGCCCGGGCTGGTTGAGCCGGCAAAGGTTCAAACCTTCTTCTCTTTGCCCCCAACGAACAGTTCACGCCAATCTTGCTCGTGGAGGTGCACCCCGAAGCGCTGCGCCGCTGCCTGAATGCGCCCCCAGGCTTCGTCACGCTCCTTGTCGGTCACACCCTCTACCTGGTCGAAGCGGGCCACGGCGTTGCGCACGTGGCTGGCATCGATAAGGGGTTCCTTGCGCTCCCGCGGGAAGGCGAAATCCTCGACGGGTAGCCGGTCCTCTTCGGCTGTGCTCAGGCCGGGTGGGTAAGGGATGTCCTCGCCATGAGCCCTTTCGCTCTCCACCTCGCGGGCTTTTTCGATGTTCTGCCGGGCTGCTTCTTTCTGTTTTTCAGTGGACATTGTCCGACCTCCT
>JASHVH010000252.1 GCA_030039575.1 Acidimicrobiales bacterium
CCACCAGGGTCACCGGCTGGCCCACCACCGCGTTGGCCGGGGCCGGCAGGGAGGTCGTGCTCGGGTCGACGGTGCTGAGGGCCACCCAGGCCACCGTGCTGTGGCCGCCCGAGTCGGTCACGGTGAGGAAGGCCTGGACGCTCTCGGCATTGAACGTGAACGAGGGGCCGGTGCCGCTGAACGAGCAGTGCCCCGAGCTCGGGCCGTAGTCGCCCTGGTCGAGGGCGGCCACGGTCTCCAAGCACCAGCTGTAGGTGAGCGGGAGCCCGAGCGGTGAGCTGGCGTCGGCGATGAAGGTCACCGGGCTCCCGGTGGCCACGTTGCCCGCCGGGCTCACCGTTATCGCAGCCGAGGGTGGCGGCGGCGCCGCCGGCGGCGGCGCCCCGGGCACCACCGAGGCGGAGTAGTCGTTACCGTCGGTGCCCACGTAGTCGATGGTGGAGGAGTAGCCGCAGATGCCCTGGGACGCGCAGGTCGAGGGGTTGATCGTCTCCCCCGCACCTGACGCGGACGAAGCGGTGGTGTCGTTGATGGTGACGAACTTGTAACCGTCAGCGTCGTTGCCCACCAACCAGGCGACCTGCTCGTCACCGGACCAGTCGGTGTAATGGATACGCAAGGTCTGTAAGGTCTCGGTCCCGCCGCCGGACTCTGATGTCTCGGCGTTGACGAACCAATTTCCCGAAAGATAAGCGGTGTTGTCACTTTCTTCCTCGGCGTCGGCCCAGCTGATCGTCCTCGACGCCGTGGACGTGGTCGAGCCCTTCTCGGTCACCAGGAACCCGGGGTCAGTCGGGCTGGATGAGGGCACTGGGGGCGGGTTCAGGCACGGTGCCGGGTTGGGGTCAGTGGCCGAGGAGATGAGAACGCTGTTGTCGCAGTTCTCGATCACCGGGACAGGCAGGGTCGCCCCCACGAAGAGCGCGTACAGCGCGGACACCTGGCTGGAGGAGGCGAACATGGAGGTGAGGTCAACCGGCGCGCTGGGCGCTCCCGTTATGAGTTGCGCCAGTTGGCCCGGTATCGCATTGGCCTGGACGAGGTTCACGATGGTGATGACCGCGATCACGATGGCAGCTATCACGATCGCCACTACGGCAGCCACACCTGCGACGGCAGACGCCACAGCCACGGCCGGGGTATAGGCGGCGGAGAAAGTGAAAACATCTAGCGCACTTGCGCCAAACGTGGTGAGCACACCGGCGTCCGTAGTAAGCGCGGCGAGCACAGCGCCGGTCAGAGCGCCGGACGAGGCCAGCGCGGCGGCACCGGTGTCGGCGGCCGTCGCGGCCACGACAAAGCCGAGCGCTTCGGCGATGTCACGCGACGCGCCCGCGAAGCCGGCCGCGCCGTTGGAGGACGAGCTGTCGTCGAGGGCGTCGACGGCGTCGGTCGCGCCCCATTGGACGAAGTCGTTCTCCGGGGGCGTCGGTGGCGAGCAGCCGGTCAGTACCGTACAGCCACCTGGGAAGCATGTCTCAGAGGCCGTCGAACTGCTCATCGGTGTATAGACATTGCCCCCGTAACTGTCTGGCGCCCCTGCTGGGGCCACGTAGGCGCAATAACCCTCGTTGGAAGTCGAGGCCGGGGTCTCGTAGTCCTCCCCGGACGTGTACGGGACAGGGTTGCCGGAGAGGAACGTCCCAAGAGTGCTTTCGCTAGGGTTGGTGGCGAGCAGGTCCTCATAGTTGGTGGCCCCCAGACCGGCCCACTTGGCGTACTCGAGGCCGGCGTCGTCGGCGTCCTGTATGTTCTCCCGCTGGACGACGGCGGTGAACCAGGCGGTGACGTTCTGCACGTCAGAGGCAGAAAGCGGCGAGGCGGCAGGGTCGCTGACCGCCTGTTCGATAAGGGCCCACAACTCCGCCTCGGCGTCGTCCCTGCCCCAGGACTCGACGGCTGGAAGGTCCGACGACGGCAAGTCGTGGTCGGAGATGGTGTCGGCAATAGCTTGCTGCTCGAAGTCTTCGAGCGAGGCCTGCTGGGCCGGGGTGGCGGCGTAGAGGCCGGACTGGAGGGCGATCTCGTTGATCAGCGCCGGCGGGGAGGTGCCGTAGTCGCAGGGGACCCCCTGTTCTATGAGGAAGCCGGAGTTCACACAGGTGAAGGTGGCCGCGCTCGTAGACGAGCTGGCGGCTTGGGCGACGGCGGCCGTCGTCCCCGCCGTCCCGGCCAGCCCGGTCCCCGCCACGACCAGTGCCAGAACAGTCAGGACCACCGCTGGGACCCGCCAAGCTCGACGGCCCCCCCGCCAGCAGATAGTGGCGGCCCGCTGTCCCGATGACATCGCGGTCCTCTTCGTTTCAGAGGCTCGTGCTTTCAGCAGGACGCGTTGGCACCACCGGCGCCGCCCGGTAGCGCTGGCTCTCGGCGAGAGATCATCCTTTTTGTTTTCGGTGCTCTTTCGACGGGCGCGCCGGGCCAGCATTTTTTGCTCGCTCCTTTGCCGTAATTAGCGGCCGCGTGTCCGGACCGCCGAGATGTGGGGGTTCCCCGATTTGCGAAGGCTTCCCCGATTTGAACGATACACATGGGGCAGGTCCCCGCCATCGGGCCCAGGTCGTATCTTTCCGACCGGGCCCAGGTCGTTAATGTCTGGGCCCAGGCCCCTTCCGTGAGCGGCCTTTGGCGGGGCACTCTTGGAGTGATGCGCCGAACGGGTAGAGCGCAGTTGGTGGCCGGCTCGCTGCGTTGGGCCCTAGTGCTGATCACGACCGCGGCCGTGTTCTTCGTGGCCGTGGAAATCGCGGCCTTAGGGGACACTCCGGGCATCGGCCCGTTGTGGGTGAACGTCCTCTACCCGGCAGCCGGGCTGGTCTATGTGGTGACCGGGGTAGTGGCGTGGTGGCGACGACCGAGCAACCGTCTCGGGACCATCATGGTGTTCACCGGGCTCACCATTTTGGTCGCCACCCTCGGGGCCTTCGGCCAACCGGTGCTGTCGTCGGTCGCGGTGGTACTGGCGTCGTTGCCGATCGGGGGTGTGGTGTACCTGGTGCTGGCCTTCCCCTCGGGCCGGCTGCGGTCATCGGCGGCCCGTTGGGCCGTTGCCCTTGTCTATGTCACGTGCCTGGTCTTCCAGATCCCGCTGTACTTGTTCGACCCCGAGGCCAGCCCCAAGGGGATGCTGGCGGTCTCCAACCGCCCCGATCTCCTGTTGGCGGGTACCTGGTTCCAGCGGGGAGTGGGGATCATTTGCGTATCGGTGGCGAGTGCGATCGTGGCCGCCCGGTTCCGCCGGGCCACCCCTCGGCAGCGTCGGGTGCTGGGGCCTCTGTACGT
>JASHVH010000021.1 GCA_030039575.1 Acidimicrobiales bacterium
GGTTTTCACCACGACCGAGGGAACCGCTCCAAGGGCGCGTTCTTTGGCCCGGCAACTGTGCAGCGTCACAGCCCAGTTCAGGCGCACAGCGACCTGCCGGCCGATCGTCCGCAACAACGCCGTCTTGCCCATCGCCGGGCTCGCAACGACCAGGCGATGAAAGCGAGGGTCGCACGGTCCCGCCGAGTACGCGGCGACGCTCGAGGCCAAAATGCCGTTGGCGACGACGTCCTGCGGGTCTTCCCGGTCCACAAAATGGGGTGGGTCGGCGCCGCGCAGCGGTCGGTAGGGGGGCGGGCAGCCGGTCATACTGGCGCCCTTTCCCCGCCGTCGGCTCGGGCCGGGGTGGGGGCGGTGACGGCACCGAGGGCGGCGGCGGGGGTGGGGGCGGCCAAGCGGGGACCGGGCCCAGCTGTCGGCGCGCCGCAAAGCCGTTGGCCGCCGGCCGCTCCGTCCTGCCACCGGGCCCGGTCGTTGGCGTCCCGGGCCGTTTTCTCCTCCTGTTCGACTTCTCGCCACTCCGGCCGCTCCGACAGGAGCGGCAGCCGGGCCAGGAACGGGGGCAACTTGGACCAGAGCACGAGGGCCAGGCCGGCCGGGAGCGTACGGACCTGGTCGGCGCGCAAGACTGCCTCGTTTTCCCAGCTGATCGTGCGCGATTGGTCTCGGTTGTTAGCACCGGTCGTCCCCCGATGGGTGGACTCCCGCCGCACTCGGCGCTGGCCACAGATCCTCTCCAGGTCGGAGAGGTCGCTGGGCGACGTGAGGCCGCCGAGCACGGCCGTGATGGTCGTGGCGTTGCCCATCGTTTGTGCTCTCTGGCCGCCCCACCGGGTAACGGCCTGCGAAAACGACTGCATAGCGTAAACCACGACGATCCCCCGTCCCCGCCCGTCGGCCAGCAGTTCGGGGAGGGCGGGGACCGGAGCGATGCTCGGCGCCTCGTCGAGCAACCCGAGCAAGGGTGGGTCCAGCCGGCGACCGGGCATCCGCGTGGCCAGCCTCTCGGCGCAGTCGAACACTTCGTCCGCAAGGGCGGTCACAAGCGGCGCGACCGCACCCAGGCGAGAACCCTTGCCCAAGAGGTAAAGCGTCCCGTTGTCGAGCAACAGCTGTTCGATGTCGAGCTCATCGCCCGGGATGGGGCAACACGCGTCAACCACGTGCTCGTGGCTGAAACACGCCAGCGCCCGGGCTACGTAGCGAAGAACACCGGACGTCGTCTCGGGCGCGCCACTGGTGTGCAGGGTCACGAGGTCGCCCCAGCCCGGAGCGGCCCAAGGAGAGGAAAGGAGCAGTTCCGCCGGCGTCGGGTCGTCCGGCCGGCGCGACCAGTCGAGGACGGCCCGGATATCCAGGTCTTCGAGGGCGGCGGCGTGCAGGTAGGCCTTCAACAGGTCACGAGCCGAGTCACGGAAAAAGGCACCATTTTGGGCGTCGTCCTCCTCGCTCGTGGCCGCCACCAGTGCCGATGCCCGCCGTTCGGCCACTTCGCTCCGTCCGCACCCGGCGACCGGCGACCACCGGGCCGGCCGCGCCGCAGGGGCCAGGAGGTCGGGGTCGAGCGCGAACACAGGCCCGTGGCTCTGGCGAGCCACCGCGCTCAGTTCGTAGAGGTCGGCCTTGGTCGAAGTGGCCAGCACTGGGCCGGGGTGCTGGCGCAGTACCGGGACCAGCGCCCTGAACGTTTTGCCCTCTCCTGGAGGCGCCACCAGGCGCAGCGACGCCTCCCAGCTCGGCCATAGCGCCATCCCGCGGCGGTACGGCCGGAAGGAACGCCCTAGCGGGTAGCCCACCTCTTCCGGCGCCAGCCGCTTCCTGACGAGCGTCAACGATGGGCGGGTACGCGGGGCGCGCCGGCGGGCGGCCGCCACCGAAGCCTCTTCACGCAGTTGGCGAGCCGTGGCAAAACCGTGGCCGTCCCTCCGGTCAGCCAGTGGCGAGGGAGCGGAGAACTGCCTGGCGGCGTCGGCCAGGCGTCGTGCCCAGGTCAGCGGGGTCACGCGGTCCTCCTGAGGAGCGTGCGCTCCGCGCGTGCCAGCGCGTAGTAGACGGCCTTCGGCCGCAACCCGGTGCGGCGACCGACCTCGCTCGCCCGTAGGCCCGAGACCCGCGTGGCGTACACGAGACTCGCCTCGGTCTTGCTGAGGCGGCGGGCCCGCACCGCTTCGGTGAGGACAGCGGCCAGCCACTCGGCGCCTGAGCGGGCTACGGACAGCTCAGCCGAGGCAAGCATTGAATGGTCCGGCACCAATAACTCGGTCCGGTTGTGGTACCGGCGCTGAGCCTGGCGCGCCGTACGGAGTTTTCTTGTGGCTTCCTGCAACACGAGACGAGCCACGTCGTCTCTGTCCTCCCCGGCATGGCGTTTGACGGCGGCAAAACACTCGGCCACCAGGTCCGCCACGGTGTCGGCGGGTGGTTGCCAGCCCTCAGCTATGCCGTGCCCGTACTGCGGGCTGAGCACCCTCTCCGCCTTGATGCGGGGCAGCAGGGCCTGCAGGAGCGTTCGGGCCGCTAGCGGGTCGCCTGCCTGGCGCAGCAGCGCCGCCAGGGCCCGCCTTCCTCGGGCCGATGGCCGGAGCCCCTGCCAGGCAACGAGGTGGGCTATCTCGTCGGCATCAGCGCAGCCTTCCAGCGCGGGTTCCGCGCCCGCCCATGCTCGAGCACGGGCTCTCATAATCGGCCGGGACGAAGTGCGTCTCCATTCGCGTTCGAGGCTTTCGAAGATGCTGGCGGTGGGGCTGGCGGGCGCGCCGGGCCGAGGGGGGTCATCTGGAACGCTCATGGCGCTCACGCTGTACTGGCGCTTCCCCTAGAAGTTCCCCAATTCGTTCCCCTGTTCGCCCGTCGTTAGAAACATGAGGGACCGAGGCTCTTAGCGCCCGTCCAGAGCAGCCCTGATGATTGCGACTCGTTCGCCGATCTGGTCGGGCGAGGCGCCGTCGAGGGCGGCCCGCATCAAGGCGGAGCCGACGACCACCCCGTCCGCGTGCTCGGCCGCCGCGACCGCCTGCTCAGGCCCGGAGATGCCAACGCCCATGATGACGGGCTTGTCCGTTACCAGCTTCAAGCGCTTGGCGAGCACCGCCGAGCTGGCGGCCAGGTTCTCGCGCTCGCCGGTGACACCCATCAGGTTGACCCCGTAGACAAAGCCGTGCGACCGAGCGCAGATGGCCGCCAGCCGGTCGTCGGGTGTGACGGGCGCCGCCAGCAGCACTGTCTCGACCCCCTCAGAGGTGGCGTCCCGCTCCCACTCCCCTGACTCCTCGAGGGGCAGGTCGGGCACGATCGCCCCACGAACGCCGGCACCGGCCAATTCGCTGGCGAACCGTTTCGTCCCCCCTCGCAGCACGAGGTTGTAGTAGGTCATGACCAGCAGGGGGACCGGTACCTCGACAGATCGCAGCTCGCTCAGCACAGAAGCCGGCGTCGTCCCCCGCTCGAGGGCGCGCATGGAGGCCTCCTGGATGGTTGGCCCGTCCATCATGGGGTCCGAGAAGGGCAGCCCCACCTCAATGGCATCGGCTCCGGCCTCGGCCATCGCCTGCAGGACGACCACCCAGTCTTCGCGCCAGCCCCCTGTGACGTAAGGGACGAGCAGCTTGCGGCCGCGGTCCCGGGCCGAGCGGAGCGAGCTCTCGACGGGCACCGCCCTCATAGAGCCCCTTCCCCCAGCAGCTTCATAACGTGCTCGGCGTCCTTGTCGCCTCGCCCGGACATGGTCAACAGGACACTCGAGCCGGGCGCTACGTCGCCTGCCCTGGTCGCCTTGACGAGCCAGGCCAGGGCGTGGGCGGGCTCGAGGGCCGGGATGATGCCCTCGGTCCGGGCGAGCAATTGGAGCGCGTCCAGGACCTCTTCGTCGGTCGCTGACCCGTATTGCGCCCGGCCCAGGTCAGCCAGGTAAGCGTGTTCGGGGCCGATGCCCGGGTAGTCGAGCCCCGCCGATATCGAGGTTGCTTCCATGATCTGGCCGAACTCGTCCTGTAGCAGGTACGACCTCATGCCGTGAAGGACGCCCGGGACACCCCTCGGCCCCAATGCGGCCCCGCCGGCAGCTTCGACGCCGACGAGCTGCGCTTGGGTGCCGACGAAACCCGAGAACGTCCCGGCCGCGTTGCTCCCCCCACCTACGCAGGCCACGACGTAATCGGGGTCGGTGCCCAGCAGCCGCCGGCATTGTTCGCTCGCCTCTCTGCCGATCACGGCCTGGAACTCGCGCACCATCCAGGGGAAGGGGTGCGGGCCCATGACCGAGCCCAGGCAATAATGCGTCGATTCGACGGTGGCCACCCAGTCCCGCAACGCCTCGTTGACCGCGTCCTTCAGTGTGCGGCTACCCGAGCGCACCGGCCTCACCTCGGTCCCCAGCAACCGCATGCGGAAAACGTTGAGCTCCTGGCGGTCCATGTCGACCTCGCCCATGTAAACCACGCACTCGAGGCCGAAAAGGGCAGCCGCGGTGGCGGTGGCCACGCCATGCTGGCCGGCCCCTGTTTCGGCCACTAGCCGCTGCTTGCCCATTTCGAGGGTGAGCAGGCCCTGGCCAATAACGTTGTTTATCTTGTGGCTCCCGGTGTGGTTAAGGTCCTCGCGCTTCAGCAGGATGCGAACGCCCAATTCCTGCGACAGGTTGTGGCACTCCGTCATCGCGCTGGGCCGCCCGGCATAATCCCGTAGCAGATCGTCGTAGCGTTCCCTGAAGCGAGGGTTCGACCAGGCGGCGCGGAAGTCTCGCTCGAGGTCCTGGCAGGCAGGCACCAGAGCCTCAGGGACGAAGCGACCACCGAAACTGCCGAAGCGCCCGCCCGGGGAGGGCTCTCCCATCAAGGCGTCAGCGCTCAATAATGCTCGTCCTCGGCCCAGTCATAGGGCCCCTCGAACGAGCCCTGGGACAGCGTGGCCGTCGCGTCGGCTACGTCCGCCTCTGCTCGCTTGGCCGCCGCGACGAACGCCTTTACCTTCATCGGGTCTTTCACGCCGGGTGAGGCCTCGACCCCAGAAGTGACGTCGACGCCCCACGGTTTGACTTTCGAGATGGCGGCGCCCACGTTGCCGGCGTCCAGGCCGCCCGCGATGACCAGCTTCTGGCCCTCGGGGAGGTCTCCCGCCAACGCCCAGTCGAAGACCTTCCCGGAGCCGGGGTTGGCCGCATCGAGCAGGATGGCGTCCGCTCCGTACTCGCCCGCCCGGACGACGCGGGGGTCACCGGCGGGGAAAGCCTTTATGACCATCGGGATCCGTTGACGGACCCAGGCCGTGTCGTCCGGTGTCTCACGGCCGTGCAACTGGGCCGCCTGGAGACCGGCCGAGTAAACGACCTCGACGACTCGCCGGGGGGCGTCGTCCCGGAACACACCAACGGTCAGTATCTCCTCGCGCGGCAGGCGTTTCACTATGTCGGCCACCCGTTGAGGGGAGATCTGGCGGGGCGAAGGGGCGAAGATGAAACCGATGGCGTTGGCTCCCATCGCCACCGCCAACAGGGCGTCGTCCTCGGACGTCGTGCCGCAAATCTTGATCAACACGGCTACCGCCCGGGTGCACCGCGCAAGGCGGCCAGGGCCGCGCCAGGGTCAGGGGCGGTCACCAGGGCCTCGCCGACCAGCACGGCATCAAAACCGGCGTCAGCCAGGCGACGGACGTCGCTGTTGGTCCGGATGCCCGACTCGGCTACCCGCACGACGCCGGCGGGGAGGCTCGCACCCACCCTTACGGCCCTTTCGGCGTCCACCTCGAACGTGACGAGGTCACGCTGGTTCACTCCGATCAGGTCCGCCCCCGCGCCTATGGCGGCTCCGGCTTCCGCCTCGTCGTGCACCTCGACCAGGGCGTCGAGGCCCAGCCTCCGGGCCAAGGCCAGGAACTCGGCCAACTCGGAGGCCGACAGCGCTCCCACGATCAGCAGCACGGCGTCGGCTCCCATGAGCCGGGCCTGGCACACGTCGGCGGCACAGACGGTGAAGTCCTTGCGCAACACCGGGAGGTCGACGGCGGCCCTGGCCTCGGCCAGGTCATCGGCGGACCCGGCGAAGAACTGCTGGTCGGTGAGCACGGACAAGCACGCCGCTCCCGCCTCCGCGTAGGCCTTGGCCAAGACGCCCGGCACCAGGTCGGGCGCGAGCGGGCCCTTGGACGGGCTGCGCCGTTTCAGTTCAGCAATGACGGCCGGGCCCGGGCTCGCCTGGAGGGCGGCCCGGAAGCCCCGCCCTGGCGGGAGCCGCTCCGCCTCCGCCAGCAAAAGGGGGAGGTTGTCCGCGCCCCGACGAGCCGCTTCGCGGTGAGCGGCCAGGATCTTGTCCAGGTACGTGGGCACGCGAACCAGCGTAGCCCGGGGGGCATCCTTGGCCAGGGCTTCACCAAAGCCTCACAGCTATAAGGCATGCTGGCTGTATGGCTAGCGAGCAGGGCACCGTGGTCGTCATCGAGGACGACACCCACATTGCCGACCTGGTCGACATGTACCTGCGCCGTGAAGGTTTCCGCGTCATCCAGGCCGGCACCGGCGAGGCCGGCCTGGCGGCGATCGAGCGCGAAAGGCCGCGGATGGCCATCCTGGACATCGGGTTACCCGGCGGGGTAGACGGCATGGAGGTCTGCCAGCAGCTCCGCGCCAAGCACGCCCTGCCCATCTTGATGCTCACTGCCCGGGACAGTGAGCTCGACCGGGTGCTCGGGCTGGAGCTCGGGGCGGATGACTACGTGACCAAGCCGTTCTCCCCCCGAGAACTGGTGGCCCGGGTGAAGGCCATCCTCCGCCGTTCCGACGGCTCGACGGCCCGCAGCGAAGTGCTCATAGCCGGACGGGTCGAGGTCGACCTCGTTCGCCGGGAGGCCCGCCTCAACGGCGAAGTCGTACCCCTGGCCTCCAAGGAGTTCCAGCTGCTGCAGTTCCTGGCCGAGCGGCCCGGGAGGGCGTTGTCCCGCCAGCAACTGCTCGATGGTGTGTGGGGGCCCGGGTGGTACGGGGATGACCGTACTGTGGACGCGCATGTGCGCCAGCTGCGGAAGAAGCTGGGTGACGCCCTCCCGTTAGGCACGGTCTGGGGCATGGGCTACCGGCTCGGGTAAAGATCTCGCCAGTGCGCCGACGCTTGAGCCTGACGATGGTGGCCATGGTCGTCGGCGCCCTCGTCTTCGCCGGGTTGGCGACGCTCGGCCTCACTGACCTCAACAGCGTCCAGCAGACCCAGTCCGAGCTGGTGTCCGAGGCGAAGCAGCTGGCGCAGGGCGTCGAGGAGGCGGAACCCAGCGGCACGCACCACGATTCGCTGGCCGTGCTCCGCGGCACGCTCAGCGTGCTGAAGGCTCCCTTGCAGCTCCAGGGCGAGGCCGTCGTCGGTGTCAGCCCGAACGGCTCGTTCTACAACGTTATGAACGCCGACCAACCGATCGGCACCGACAAGGCCGTCACGCTGCCCAGCTCGCTCAGTGCGAGCGAGGTCGAGACCCCCCAGCTCATCGACGGTCTTCCTGTTAGCGGCCACCATGGCCAGCTGGTGTGGGCGGCCGTCCTCGTCCCCCGACCGGTGCCGATCGCAGATGGGGGCAGCATCAACCTGGTCGTGGTGCTCACCCGGGATGCGCCGGCCGGTGTCGGGGCCGCCGCCTTGTGGTTCGGCATCGCTTCGGCCGTGACGATCGTCATCGCGCTGATAGCGGCTCTTCGCCTCGGTCGCCGCATCGCCCGGCCTCTGCAGCAAACCGAGGGGGTGACCCGTCGCATCGCCAGGGGCGACCTGGAAGCCAGAGTCCCCGTGCCCGAGAAGGAGGGCCCCGAACTCGTGTCCCTGGCCAATTCCGTGAACCAGATGGCCGCCAGCCTGGCCAAGGCCCAGGGGGCGCAACGGCAGTTCTTGATGTCGGTGTCCCACGACCTGCGTACCCCCCTGACCTCGGTGAGGGGCTTCGCTGAGGCCATTTCCGACGGGGCCGCTGACGACGTCGAGTACGCCGCCGGCGTTATCGGCTCCGAGGCCCGCCGGCTGGAACGCCTGGTGACGGACCTGCTCGAGCTGGCAAAACTGGAGTCCGGGGCGTTCAGCCTGCATTGCGGGCCGGTCGACCTGTCGAGGGTGGCGACCGAGGCCACCCGGGCGTTCACGCCCGCAGCCGCCGAGCAGGGGATGACCATCTCGATCGAGACCGCCCCACCGGGGGAGGTGCTCTGCGACGCCGACCCTGACCGGCTGGCCCAGGTGGTCGCCAACGTGGTCGAGAACGCTTTGAAGTACACCACTTCCCGCGTCACGGTGAGGACAGGACTGTTCGACCGTGGCTTGCCCACCCTGCTCGTAGAAGACGACGGGCCCGGCATCCCCCCCGAAGACCTCGAACGTGTCTTCGAGCGCCTCTACCAATCGCGCTTGCCGGCGGACCGCAAAGTGAGCTCCGGCCTGGGGTTGGCCATCGTGGACGAACTGGTCGGGGCCATGGGGGGCGAGGTGCGCGCTGAGTCGCCGACGGGCCAGGCCGGCGGCACGCGGCTTGTCATAGTGCTCCGGGCCGCATCGCGCCAGGCCCGCGCTTCCTGGCCCACCCCGGGGCCCTCGTCCCCGGTCGTGCCACCGTGGGAGCCTGCGGCGGCACCCACGCCGGTGCCTCTACCTCAGGCGGCGCGGTCCTCGAGCGGCATCCCTGCCTCCAAGGCTTAGGCATCGCCCGGCATCGCCCGGCATCGCCCGGCATCGCCCGGCATCGCCCGGCATC
>JASHVH010000253.1 GCA_030039575.1 Acidimicrobiales bacterium
ACCTGTGGGTGGCGGACAACGCCCAGCAAGGGAGCCCGGCGGTTTACGAGTACGCCAAGAGCGAGCTGGCCAAGGCGGCCCCCGTGCCGCGGTTGACCATTTCCCTCCCGCTTTACCCCCTGGGCGACGACACCCGGTCGGGGTTGACCTTCGACTCGGCCGGGAACCTGTGGCTGGTCAACTCCGCCGGGAACTCGCTGGTCGAGTTCACCAAGAGCGAGCTGAGCAGGCCGGCCCCGAAACCCTCGGTGACTATTTCCTCCAGCGCCGCCAACGGCCTGAACGCGCCCGACGACGTCGTCTTCGACTCGGCCGGCGACGCATGGGTGGCGAACACGGGCGGCAACACGGTCGTGGAGTTCTCGAAAAGCGTCTTGGCCAAGTCGGGTTCCCCGGCCCCGCTCAAGACACTCTCCGGGAAGGCCACCGGGCTGAATTACCCCATGTCGGTGGCGGTGGAGCCGTAAAGCGACCGGGGACGGGCAACCGGCTGCAACGGCCCGGCGGCGGCCCACCGGCACCGGGTAAATAACCCGTTTAGGAGGGTGACGCGGGTTTGGGCGGACGGCTAGATTCGCTCCGTCCACCTAATACGGAGGTCGGGAACCGTGGCGAAACCCTTCAAGGGTGTCATCAATATCGATATCACCGATTCGGTCCCGGACTGGGAGCCTTACACCCAGCCGATCGCCCCGGAGGGGACGCCGAACGTGCTCTATATCGTGCTGGACGATGTGGGTTTCTCGGCCATGGAGCCCTTCGGCGGGCTGATCGAGACGCCGAACATCAAACGGATCGCCGACGGCGGCATCCTGTACACGAACTTCCACACGACGGCGCTGTGTTCTCCTTCGCGTTCGTGCTTTTTGACCGGCCGCAACCACACCACGAACGGGATGGGGACCATCACCGAGGCGGCGTCGGGCTTCCCGAGCTCCAACGGGCATGTACCCTTCGAGTGCGGGACCATCGCCGAAGTGCTGGGCGAAATGGGTTGGAACACGTACATGGTGGGCAAATGGCACCTGTGCGCCGAGGACGAGATGAACCTGGCGTCTATCAAACGCCAATGGCCCCTCGGCCGGGGTTTCGAGCGCTTCTACGGCTTTCTCGGAGCCGAGACCAACCAGTGGTACCCCGACCTGGTGTACGACAACCACCCGGTCGAGCAGCCTTATTCGCCCCACGACGGGTACCACCTGAGCACCGACCTGGCCGACAAAGCGCTGGAGTTTATCCGCGACGCCAAGTCGGTGGCGCCGGACAAGCCGTTCTTCTTCTACTTCTGCCCGGGTGCCTGCCACGCCCCCCATCATGTCCCCAAAGAATGGGCCGATAAGTACAAGGGCAAGTTCGACATGGGCTACGAGGCATATCGGGAGGTCGTGTTCGAACGCCAGAAACGGCTCGGCGTCATCCCTGACCATGCCGAGCTGTCGCCCATAAACCCGTACGTCAACGAAAAAAGCCCCGACGGGACGAAGAGCTGGTCCGAGCTCGACGTGGTGCGGCCCTGGGGTTCGCTTACAGACGACGAGAAACGGCTGTTCTGCCGGATGGCCGAGGTGTATGCCGGGTTTCTTAGCCACGCGGACAACGAGATCGGGCGGCTACTGGACTACCTGGAGGAGAGTGACCAGCTCGACAACACGCTCATCGTGCTCGTGTCGGACAACGGGGCGTCAGGCGAGGGTGGCCCCAGCGGTTCGGTGAACGAGAACAAGATCTTCAACGGCCTCCCCGACAAGATCGAGGACAACCTGCCCTTCATAGACGTCCTGGGCAGCCCCCGGACGTACAACCACTACCCGACGGGGTGGGCCTGGGCGTTCAACACGCCGTTCAAGCTGTGGAAACGGTACTCCAACTACGAGGGCGGGACGGCCGACCCGATGATCGTGTCCTGGCCCGGGCGCATCACCAAAACGGGTACCTGCCGTCAGTACGTGCACGCGGTCGACATCGTCCCCACGATTTACGAGGCCCTCGGAGTCGAGCCCCCCGAGACCGTGAAGGGCTACACGCAGCACCCCATGGAGGGGATAAGTTTTGCCCCCACCTTCGCTGACCTCACAGCCAAGACGGGCAAGCAGACCCAGTTTTACTCCATGGGGGGTACCCGGGCCATCTGGCACCAGGGGTGGAAGGCGGCGGCCGTGTCACCATCGGTGCCGGACATGTGGGGCGATTACGCCAACCAGCGGTGGGAGCTGTTCGACACGGTGCAAGACCCCACGGAGTGCCACGACCTCGCCGCTGAGCACCCCACCAAACTGCAGGAGATGATCGCACTGTGGTGGACAGAGGTGGGCCGGTACGGGGCGCTGCCGCTCGAAAACCGCGGCGCGGTGGAGGTCCTTACGACCGTGCGGCCGCAGATCTCCAAGGCGCGCAGCCGTTACGTCTACTACCCCGGCGGCGCCGAGGTGCCGGAGTCGGTGGCGCCCAACATCAGGAACCGCTCGTACACAATCGCCGTGGAGGTGACCATCGATACGGCAGAAGCGGAGGGGGCCCTGTTCGCCCAGGGCTCCCGCTTCGGCGGCCACGCTCTTTACGTGAAGGACCGCAAGCTCAAGTACGTGTACAACTGGGTGGGACTGTTCGAGCAGGTCGTCGAGTCGGACGAACCCGTCCCGACCGGCCATGTGGTGCTGTCGGCGTCTTTCGAAAGGGAGGGGGACGCCATGCCGACAGAGGGGACGCTCACCCTTCATTTCGGTAAGGACCAAGTGGGCGAGGGCCGCATCAAGACCCAGCCGGGCAAGTTCTCGCTGGCCGGTGAAGGCCTGAACGTCGGCAAGGAAGGTGGCGAGCCCGTCACCGACGACTACCCGGGCGAGGCGCCTTGGGCCTTTGTGGGTGGCACCATCCACAAAGCGGTCATAGACGTGAGCGGGCAAGCGTTCGTCGACCTGGCCAACGAGGCGGCCGCCGCTTTCGCCCGGGACTGAACGCCATGCTGGCCCGCCCGGGCCCGGCCGAACCAAAGAGCCGCAGGCCAGGGCGACGTCATCGGGCCAAGCAAAGAAGTGTAGCGGGCGCCTCCGGCCACGTTCGTCTCGCGGTGGGGTGCCTTGGTGCGGCAGCTGCGTCCGAATACGCTGGTCATCCATCTCATCTGTGGAGCGAGCGGAGGTATAGCGAGGTGAAGCCGGCGTGAGGCGCGAAGGGCGGGCGTAGTGCCGCCCCCTGATGGGAAGGCCTCACGGCCGCCTATTTGCTACCAGCTCGCAGCGGTCGTGCTTGCCAGCGGCTTGCTCTGCGCGACCGCGGCCAGCCTGGTCACAGCCAGCCCGGTCACAGCCAGCCCGGTCGCAGCCAGCCCGGTCACGGGCAGCCCGGTCACAGCCAGCCCGGTCACAGCCAGCCCGGTCACAGCCAGCCCGGTCACGGCCAGCCCGGTGACGGGCAGTGCGGGCACGGGAGCGCCAAAGGGCGGCCTTCGTGCCGCCGCCCTGGCGGGCCCCGGTGGTCAGCAGGCCATCGAGCCCCGGATTTGTGAGACCTGCTCCCCGCCGCTCATTTACCGTGGCGGTCCGGTCATGTCGACCACTTCCGCTGCCGGTCTAACCATTACGCCAATCTTTTGGCAGCCCCTGGGCCGCCGTTACGTGTTCCCCCGCAAGTACGAAAGCATCATTGACAGCTACATCGAGAACGTGGCCGCCGCCAGCGGCAGCACGACCAATGTCTATTCGGTCGACACCGAGTACTACGCCGTGGCCGGCGGAGT
>JASHVH010000254.1 GCA_030039575.1 Acidimicrobiales bacterium
GGAGTGGAGGCGGGCGGGCACGACGCGCTACGATCCGGCTGGTAGCCCGGAATTTGTAAGGCGCGCGAAAGCCGCCTGCGGACAGGGGAACGGTATGACCCGCTTGCGCCGCATCCCAGCCCTGGCGCTGCTCCTCGCCGCCTGCTGCCTCGTCCCGGCCGACCTCGTCCCAGCCGGTGCGGCGCCGG
Source organism: Acidimicrobiales bacterium (assembly GCA_030039575.1). Classification (GTDB taxonomy): domain Bacteria; phylum Actinomycetota; class Acidimicrobiia; order Acidimicrobiales; family Palsa-688; genus Fen-671. The sequence goes on from JASHVH010000254.1 coordinate 189, forward strand.
CCGCCGACGATGTGACGCTGATGACGCGGCGGGCACGGCGCAATGGGTCGACGTCTATTACAAGGCGAACAAGCCGGGGGTGAGCAACGCCCGCTTGACCGTGAAGCCGCCCGCCGGCGCAATGGTGACCTACCCGAACAACGGCACCTCGACCGGCTTCTCCCAATATGCGAAGCTGTTGGTAGGCCAGACCGATTATGCGAGCTTCAAGATCCACACCGGCAGTCTCAAGCGGGGCAGCTACACGCTCCGGCTCGACCTCAGTTATGGCAACGGGACGCGAATTCCCGGGTCGGTAACGCTGGTCGTGAGCTAATGCGGCGGCGCCTCCTCATTGGTGTGCTGGTCGCCGCCGCGATCCCAACCGCGGTGGCCGGCTGCGGCGGGAGCACGCACACGAGCTCTGGCACGAGCTCAAGTACGAGCTCAGCCACGAGTTCGAGTGCGAGCTCTAGCACCACCCCGGCTGCGGCGTTGGCATCACGGCCCCTCAGCCCCGAGGTCGCCACCGAGTATGTCGACGCGCAAGTCCGCGCCCTCTGCCTCGTACAGTCGAAGGCGTACCCGACGGAGAAGGCTCTCGAGGCTGCATACGTGCAGGCCGAACACTCGGGGAACCTGTCGGCGCACGACTTCGCCCAGGCGGTTGCCGCCACCACCCACGACGTGGCCCTGCGGAAGCGGATCAGCGACCGTGTCGCCGCTGTCTGTGGCAAGCACTAAGCGGAGGGAATAAGGAGCAAGTAGCCAACCCCGGCGAGTTGGTGGGCGGGCGTTCTTGAGCTACAACATAAACATGGCAGTCAAACGCCTCAACCATGCCGTCCTGTACGTACGGGACGCCGAGACCAGCGCCCGCTTCTATGAGAGCGTGCTGGATTTCGAGCGGCTCCACAGCTTCCCGGGCGCCGTGTTCATGAGAGCCCCCGGCTCGAGCAATGACCACGACCTGGGCCTGTTTTCGATAGGCGAGCGGGCCAAGGCCTCGAGTGCCGGTCGTGACACGGTCGGCCTGTACCACCTCGCGTGGGAGGTCGAGACGTTGAACGACCTCGACGAGTTGGCGGAGCGGCTGGGGAACGCCGGTGCGCTGGTGGGCTCGAGCGACCACGGGACGACCAAGAGCCTGTACGCCAAGGACCCGGACGGGATCGAGTTCGAGGTGGCCTGGATCGTCCCAGCTGACCTGCTCGACGAGGCTGCACTAGAAGCCCGCTCGAGGATCGGTCGCCTCGACCTCGAAGCGGAAAAACTCCGCTATGGCGCATCCACCCGGGGTGGCATAGGGATCTCCCAGACCTGAAGCGCCCTACGCCACCGCCGTGGGAGCCAGCGCTCCCAGACCTGGCAAGTTGCGCACCACCGTGAAGGTCAACAGCACGACCGCGACCGTCACGCCGAACGCTCGCCCTGATAACGCCGGCAACCGCCAGCGGCCCGTGGCCCGGCCGAGCCATGACAGCCAGCCCCACACGGCAGCCAGGGCGATGGCGGGGAACAACGCGTTCTCGTGCAGCATCAACCCGAAGTGGAGGTGGGCCGCGGCCCACGCCGCCCTGGTGCCGCCACAGAAGGGGCAATAGAGGCCGGTCAGGGCGTGAAGCGGGCAAGCCGGCCAAAGATGGTGCTTGAACGGGTTGGCCAGGGCCACGAACGTCCCGGCCGCGCCCACCACCGCCGCGGCACCAAACGGCCGGGCGCCGGCAGGCCAGGCCCAGGGAGGCCGCGGTGTGGGCAGGCGGGCCAGCACGAGCTAGGCAGCCCGCTTCGGGAGCACGCTGAAGCCCTCGGCCGGCACCCTGATTACTACCGTCCCCATGATCTTGTCAGAGAGCGTCTGATGTTCGGCGTCCCAAAGCGGCCAAAGGAAGTTGACCAAGCCCGGGATAACGCAGAGGAGGAACGCAACCCAGTTCAGGAGCCCACGAACGAAACCGAGCCCACCGCCCAGGAGTTGTCCCGTGTCCCGCTTTACGCATTTCAGGCCCACGAGCCGCATACCAGGCGAAGAACCGTATTGACCAACCTGGACGGACCACCAGATCCACATCCCGAAGCCCCATAAGTAGGCCAGTACCTCGAAAAAGGTGGCGTTCGTGGCGACCCACAGGACGTCTATAACCACGGCGGGCACGAAAATGATCAGCCAGTCGATGACGATACCGCCGGCTCGGGTGGCCCACTCGGCCAGCTGGCCCGTCCCCGGCTGCGGGGCGCCCCAGTTGGCCTGCTGGGGTGAACCGAACTGGCTGTACGGCGGCAGCTGCTGACCGCCGCCCGGGGAGGCGCCGTACGGGGGCGGCTGGCTACCATAGGGCGGGCCGGGCGGCGGAGTGCCCGCACCGGGCGGAGCGCCCCAGCCGCCAGTAGGTTGCGGCGGGGGCTGAGGTGACCCCCAAGGCTGGTCGCCACCGGTGGCGCTTGGGTCGTAATCGCTCACGTTAGGCCTTTCAACTAGGGGTTTTACGGTAGTATGCCAGTTCTGCGCCTGCGTAGGAAAGCCACGCCTTGCCCGGCGACCTGAATACGCCGTTCGTTTATTCGCGCTTTATGAACCGCTGTGGACCGCCATGACCTATTTGGTCGACCACCTGGCCGCCGAAGGGTCGAGCCCAGACTCCGTGCTCGATGCTTTCAGCGGCTGGGCGCGCTTGCGCGGCTTGCACCTTTACCCCGCTCAGGAGGAAGCAATACTCGCCGTCCTGACGGGCGACCACGTCATCGTGGCCACGCCCACTGGCTCGGGCAAGAGCCTGGTGGCGTTGTGCGCCCACCTCGCCATGCTGGCCGCCGGGCAGCGGTCCTGGTACAGCGCGCCAATCAAGGCTCTCGTCTCGGAAAAGTTCTTCGACCTGTGCGCACAACTCGGGTCGGCCAACGTCGGGATGCTCACTGGCGATGCCTCGATCAACCCCGACGCCCCCATCATCTGCTGCACAGCGGAAGTGCTGGCCAACTTGGCCCTGCGCTACGGGGAAAACGCGCCCGTAGACCAGGTCGTAATGGACGAGTTCCATTTCTACGCCGACCCCGATCGCGGGTGGGCATGGCAGGTACCCTTGATAGAGCTAAGAGGGGCTCAGTTCGTCTTGATGTCAGCCACACTTGGCGATGTATCACGCTTTGTGGGCGATTTCGAACGGCGCACGGGTCGCCCTACGACCGTGGTCACTTCGCTCGAACGGCCGGTCCCCCTGGATTACCGTTATGCCCGCACTCTTGTGCATGACACCATAAACGAGCTGACGGCCCAAGGTTTGGCGCCGATTTACGCCGTGCATTTCACTCAAAAAGCGGCAGTGGAACGAGCTCAAGCCCTCACCAGCGCCCAGCTCGCTACCAGGGCCGAACGTGACGCCATCGCCCAGGCCATAGCGCAGGTACGGCTCGGCAGCGGGTTCGGCCAGGCGCTCGGGCGCTTTCTGCGGCATGGGATCGGGGTGCACCACGCCGGCATGCTGCCCAAGTACCGGAGGTTGGTGGAAAGGCTCTGCCAGGAAGGGCTGCTGAAGGTCGTGTGCGGCACGGACACTCTTGGCGTCGGGATAAATGTCCCCATAAGGACCGTACTTTTCACCGGTTTGTCGAAATACGACGGGTCCACCAACCGGCTCCTGACCGCGCGCGAGTTCCATCAGATGGCCGGTCGAGCGGGGCGGGCCGGGTTCGACTCGGCCGGCAGCGTCGTCGTACAGGCCCCCGAGCACGTGAGCGAGAACGAACGCGCCCTCGCCCGGGCCGGTGACGACCCCGCCAAGCGGCGCAAGATCGTGAAGGCAAAGCCGCCTAAGGGGTTCGTCAATTGGGACGAGGGCACCTTCCACCGGCTCGTGGCCGCCCAGCCTGAACCATTGGCTTCCAGCTTCAAAGTAACGAACGCCATGCTGCTCGAGGTGCTCGACCGCCCGGGCGATGGCTGCTCCGCCATGAAACGCCTGCTGACCGACAACGACGAGGACCGGCCGGCGCAGCGCCGTCACATCCGCCAGGCGATCGCCATTTACCGGTCGTTGCTCGCCGCGGGCGTACTCGAAAGGCTGTCCACACCTGACGAAATGGGCCGGCAGGTGCGCCTGACCGTCGACCTGCAGGACGATTTCGCACTGAACCAGCCGCTTTCGTTATTTGTGCTGGACGCTGTACCTCGGCTCGACGCCTCGTCGCCCGAATGGGACCTGGATGTGGTGTCGGTAGTTGAGTCCACTCTGGAAGGCCCCCGGCCTGTGCTTATGGCCCAATTGGAGCGCCTGCGCACCGAGACCTTGGCCCGCCTGAAAGAAGAGGGGGTCGAGTACGAGGAACGCATGGAGGTGCTCAGAGAACTCGAGCACCCCAAACCGCTGGCGGATTTCTTGTATGCGGTGTTCGACGAGTACCGGGTACGCCACCCGTGGGCGCGGGACCATGACGTCCACCCCAAGTCGATTGTCCGCGACATGTACGAACGCTCGATGGGTTTTGCCGAGTACGTCGCTTACTACGGGGTATCGCGTTCGGAAGGCCTTTTGCTCAGGTACCTCTCAGACGCGTACAAGGCCCTCGTGCAAAATGTCCCGGAGGACCTGAAATCGGCCACATTGCGCGACCTGTCCGAGTGGCTCGGGGAAATGGTCCGCCAGGTCGACTCGAGCCTGCTCGACGAGTGGGAACTGCTTACCCACCCAGAGGACTTCGAGGCGGTCGTGGCCAGAGGCGGACGGCCGGCCCCGGCCGCGGCTGCAAGCGGGGAACCTCCGCCGGTGTCCTCCAACGTACGGGCGTTCCGGGTGATGGTGCGCAACGCCTGTTTCCGGCGGGTAGAACTGGCAGCCAAGCACGACTGGGCCACCCTCGGCGAGCTGGACCAGGATGCGGGCTGGGACGCGGCCCGGTGGGAGGCTGCGTTTGTGCCCTATTTCGAGGAGCACGGCTCTATAGGGACGGGCCCCGTGGCGCGCGGCCCCGAACTCTGGCAGGTCACTGAGCGCGGCCGCAAATGGAGGGTGCGCCAGGTGCTCGACGACCCCGACGAGGACCACGATTGGGCGATCGTGCTCGAAGTCGACCTCGACGGCTCGGACCACAGAGGCGAGCCGGCGCTGGCGCCGGTGGGCGTAGAGCGGGCATGAGCGAAGGGCCGTAGACCGGGCATCGGGCCTGGCCGCGGCGCACAGGGCCGGTGTCCCGGCGGCTTGGGGTCACAGGTGGGGGCCCGCTAACCTCCCATCCATGGCCATGAGACCCCTGGGGCGCGATGAGGCCCTTCAGCACCTGTTCGTCCTGGGGACGGCGGTCTTCCTCATCGTGTCGCCCATCTTCCTGGTCAAGCCCCCGCCCCTGCAGTACTCCCTAATGGGCCTGGGTGCCTTTTTCATGCTCGTCGACCTCATCGTTGTCGCCGCGTTACGGAGGCCTACAACACCGTAAGGTAGCGGTAGTGCGATTGGCGGCGGCCGCCGTGGCAGGGGCGGTCTTAGCGGTGGGGCCGTGCGGCTCAGGGCTTCGGGTGTCGGCATCGGAAGCGGCAGCTTCAGGGCCGGCAAGCGGTGCGGCGTCCCTCAGCACGGCCACTGTGCCGGTCCGCCACGTCGTCGAGATAATGCTGGAGAACCACAGCTTCGACAACCTCTTCGGTGACCTCAGCGGCGTGGACGGCATACCGACGGGGACCAGTTTCCCCAGCCCGACCGTGCCCGGCGCTCGCGTCGGGCCACTGGTTGCGCCTCCGGACCAGGGCAGCGTTGGGCCCAACCTCGACAACTCCCGCCCGATCGAGGACGAGGCCATGGACCGCCGGCCCAACGGGACCTTCGGCATGGACCGCTACACGATCACGCCGTACGAGGGACTGGCCTCCATCACCGTCTTCCCGCCCTCGGTCGACCCCAACTTGCAGTTCCTGGGCCGGCACTACGCCCTCGCCGAAACCAACTTCCAGCCAGAGATAGCCCCGACGACCCCGAACGTGCTGGCCGCATTGGCCGGCACTTCAGACGGCTGGTACTCGAACAACGAACCCCCAGTGGCAGACAAGTTCCACACCATCTTCGACCAGCTGCAAGCGGCCGGACGGTCGTGGGACATCTTCTACGGTGTCTCCCCCTCCCTGCTCAAAGGGACGTACTGGGACAGGTTGGTCCCGCCAGGGCACACCGGCCAATTGACGACCACGAGCCAGTTCATATCGGCGGCGGCAACCGGTGCCCTGCCCGACTTCTCGTTTGTCCGGCCCGGTTATGGCTACAGCGAGGAGTCCCCCGAGGACACTTCCCTCGGCGACGCGTGGCTGGGCCAGTTGGTGCTGGCGGTGATGAAGGGCCCGGATTGGCCGTCCACCGTCATCTTCGTCACCTACGACGAGGGCGGCGGGTTCTGGGACCACGTGTCCCCGCCGCAGGTCGACGCCGCCGGCTACGGGACCCGCACGCCAATGGTCGTGATCTCGCCTTTCACGCCGCCCGAGCTCATAACCGAAAGGACGACGAACCTCTCGGTGCTGTCGTTCATGCAGGCGCTGTGGCACCTGCCCCCGCTCGACACCACCAACGCCCTGGCGCCAAACCTTTTGAACTACTTCGATTTCTCGTCAGCCCCCAGGCAGCCACAGCTACCCCCGGCGGCGCCTCCGGCTACGCTCAGGCTGCTGGTGGCCGGCCCGTCGTCGGTCTATTACACCGCACCGCTGAACCAGACGTTCACGGTCGACCTGGCGGCCGAGACCCCGGGCCTCGCCCCCGACATGGCTCTTAATGGAGCGGTAACGCTCTCGGTCAGCGGCCCCCGGGGCGCACCGGCGGCCAAAGTGCCGGGGGCGGTCGAACTGCGGGACGGGACCGGTTGGTTCCACGCCCGTCTCCCGGCTGAGGGCTATTGGCGGGTCACCGCGGTGGGGCCTGAGCACTCCCTTGGGTGGGTGACCATCGGGGTGGACGTCAACGCCGACACGCCTTAGGAACCGGGCCGCCTGGGGACCCCTTGCGCGCTCAAAACCAGGTCCCGTTTGAGCCTGGGCACGTTGCGTTCGGGCGCCCAAGTTTTCGCCGAGGCGGGGCCGAAGAAGCTCGTAGGCTCGGCAACGACGTGAAAGGGGCACCAACCGGGGAAAAGGAGACTCAGACCGTGGACTTACCTACGAGACCACTGGGCAAGACGGGTATGGACATCACCCGGGTGGGTTTCGGAGCCTGGGCCGCCGGCGGGGCCGGGTGGGCGTTCTCGTGGGGCCCTCAGGACGACCAGGAGTCGATGGCCGCCATCCGTCACGCGGTCGAGTCCGGGGTCAACTGGGTGGACACCGCAGCCGTTTATGGTCTGGGCCACTCCGAGGAGGTAGTGGGGGCAGCCATTCAGGCCATCCCTCAGGCTGACCGGCCCTTTGTTTTCACGAAAGGCGGGCTCGTGTGGGACGAGTCGGACCGTTACCGGCCGGCCCGCCGGGTGGGGGCGCGCGCCAGCATCAAGGCGGGGGCCGAGGCATCCCTGCGCCGGTTGCGGGTTGAGACCGTCGACCTCTATCAGGTGCACTGGCCGGCTGAAGACGGCAGCCGCATCGAGGAGTATTGGGGGGCCATGCTCGAGCTGAAGGACGAAGGCAAGGCCCGGGCCGTGGGCCTGAGCAACCACAACGTCAGCCAACTCGAAGCGGCCGAGGCCATCGGGCATGTGGACAGCCTCCAGCCGCCTTTTTCGGCGGTAAAAAGGGGCACGGCTCCCGAGATCGCGTGGTGCGCAGCCCATTCGACGGGTGTCATCATCTACAGCCCGATGCAGGCCGGGCTGCTTACCGGGGCCTTCAGTGCAGAACGGGTGGCGAGCCTGCACCAGGACGATTGGCGGAAGCGAGACCCTCAGTTCCAGGGGGAGAACCTGGAGCGGAACCTGGCCCTGGCGGAGAGGTTGCGCCAGATCGGGCAAAAACGCGACGTCGGCCCGGGTGCGGTAGCCATTGCCTGGGCCCTCGATTGGCCAGGGGTAACCGGGGCGATCGTCGGCGCGCGTAGCCCGAGCCAGGTTGACGGCTGGCTGCCCGCCGGCAGCTTGGAACTTTCGCAGGACGAGCTGGACCAGGTGTCGGAGGCGATCGAATCGACCGGTGCCGGCTTCGGGCCGTCCCGGCCCCCTCGCTAGGGAGCAGAAGCCGTCGGTTATCGGTCAATTTAGGGCCGGACACCCTATGTTCTTGCGGGGTGCCCCGTTTGGTGTGGGCCACCCGTCATCCTGTGGCCGTCGGCTTGGGTGCCGAAAACCGACCTGGCGGAGGGCGGTGGCCCGTGTGGTGTGGGCCATCAGTCGCCCGTAACTGCCAAACTGGGTGCAGAAGTTCGAGCTGGTTGCGCTATTCGTCATTTTTTTCCCGAAACCGCGACCAGTCAGCCCGGCTGCACCCAGAAGCGGTTATAGCCCGACCTCGATACGGGCCAATTTGCGGCCCACCCTCAGGTAGTAGCGGCCGCTGAGCCCGTTCAGTTTTGCGGCCAGCACTTCCGACAACGTCTCGCGGATGTCTTCCGGCCCGAGGGGGACCTGCTCCTGCCCGCCGCCGTCAACGGGCTCGACCACCAGGCGTAGGCCTTTTTGCTCGGCCACCCGGCGCACTTCGCTGTTGCTGCCGGCGAAGCCGAGGCCTTTTACCACCTCGACGACCGGCAAGCTCAGGTCCGTGATGCTCGGCAGGTCCTCCACGTCCGCAAAGTGGCGGCGGGAGAATTGGGCATCGAAGTCTTCCCTTGCCTGCATGGCCGCGTCCACCCCGTGGATGGCAGCTGTCACCTCGCCGGCCACGACCCGTTTCAAGTCCATCGGGTGCAGGGAGCCGTCCGCCAGCCGCTCGCTCGCCAAAGCCAGTTCGGAAATCTCCCATTCCGAAAGAGCTTTCAGGTACGGCTCCATCAGCCGGTCGGGAATGGACATGAGTTTCCCGAACACCTCGCCGGCAGAGGCCGTCAAAGGCACGTAATTCCCGGCGGATTTGCTCATCTTGGCCCCGGTCCCGTCGGTGCCCTCGAGGAGTGGCGTCGCCACCACGAGCTCGGGCTCTTGGCCACAGATCTCCATTACCTTCCGGCACATTTGCATATTGAGGTACTGGTCGATGCCGCCCACCTCGAGGTCGCAATGGACCTCCACCGAGTCGATGGCCATGGCCACCGAGTACAGGAGCTCAGCCAGCGACAGGCTGTGGCCGGCGGCCAGCCGGTTGCGGAAATCTTCGCGCTGGAGGGACATCGAGAGCGGGACATGGGCGGTGATCTCGATCAGCCTGGGGAGGGTCACGAGGCGCAGCCAGTCCCCGTTGTGGCGGAACTCCGCTTTGTGGAAATCGAAAAAGGGTGAGGCCTGCAGCCTGTAGGTGGCCAGGTTGCGGGCAATGTCCTCGTCGGTGAGATGGGGCCGGTCTTCCGAGCGACCGCTTGGGTCGCCGATCTTCGCCGTCACGTCCCCGACAATGAACACGACCAGGTGGCCCATGCGCTGGAACCGGCTGAGCATGATCATGGGGACCATGTGGCCGATGTGGAGTTCCGCCCCAGTGGGGTCGATACCGAGCTTGGCGATGAAGGAGCGGTCTTGCTCGTTCGCCTCTGTCACCCGCTTGGCCAGAGCTTCCGGGGACGGTTGGAGTTGCTCGGCGCGTTCGGCGACCAGCGCCGCCTGTTCGGCAGGCGACAGGTCGCTCAGGTCCATGTGCCGGCGGGCGTAAGTCAGCTCGAGCAGTTGGCGGACGACACCTTCAGCGGCCAGGTCAGCGCCGGCCAGCAACGCGCTGGCCTGCTCGACAGAACGGCTGAGACGGCTCACTGGGCCCCTGGCTGCGACATATGGCGGCTTTTCAGCCTAGTTGGCGCCGGCGACACCGCTCCGGCACGTTTCCCGTGGCGCAGGAGGGGGCAGAGCCGGCACCGGGCGCGAGGTTGGACGACGTAGGCGAGGGCGCCGAGGAACGAGGCCGGCCGAAGGGCGGGGCGGCCGAAGGGCGGGGCGGCCGGGGGGCGGGGCGGCCGAAGGGCGAGGGGCTAGTGGCGAGGGGCGAGGGACGAGGGGAGCCGGCGGAGGGCGCAGCCCTCCCGGACCATCGGCAAGCCCGAGTTCAGTCACACCGCCATCGCTTTGGCCGGTTTGTTACGGCTTTTAGCTACAAAGCGGA
>JASHVH010000022.1 GCA_030039575.1 Acidimicrobiales bacterium
TTGGACGGGACAAGGTAGTCCATGGCCAGGTGGACCCCGTCGAGGTGCCGGCCGGGGATGTCCAGGTCCCTTTGCCAGAGGGCACCGATAGCCAGGACCACGGCGTCACAACCAGAGCGCAGGTCGTCCACTGAGAGGTCCATCCCCACGTCGACACCGCACTCGAAAACTGTCCCCTCCGCCTCCATTTGCTCGACCCGGCGGTCGAGGAGGGCCTTGTCCATTTTGAAATCAGGGATCCCGTACCGGATAAGGCCTCCTGGCCTGTCGTCGCGTTCGTACACGACCACTTGGTGGCCGGCTCGCGTGAGCTGCTGGGCCGCCGCCATCCCGGCCGGCCCCGAGCCGACCACCGCTACCCGCTTGCCGGTCCTCACGCTCGGTCGCACGGGGTTGACCCACCCGTGCTCCCATGCGTAGTCGATGATCTTCTTTTCGATGTCCTTTATCGTCACCGGGTCGTCATTTATAGACAGCACGCAGGCGCTCTCGCACGGCGCCGGGCACATCCGGCCGGTGAACTCCGGGAAATTGTTCGTGGCGTGAAGGCGCTCTATGGCGTCGTGCCAGCGGTCACGGTACACGAGGTCGTTCCAGTCGGGTATCAGGTTGCCCAGGGGGCACCCGTTGAGGCTGTTGCAAAAAGGGATGGCGCAATCCATGCAACGCGACGCCTGCGTGCGCAATGTCCCCACGTCGACCGGCTCGTACATCTCCGCCCAGTCGCGCACGCGCATGTGCACGGGCCGGTGCTCGGCCTCTTGCCTTTTGTGCTTGAGGAAACCGTCCGGGTCAGCCATGCGCAGCGGCCATCATTATCGCCGCGACTGCCTCGGGCTCGCCCTCGGACACACGGGCGGCTTCCAGCGCGCGGCGGTAATCGGTGGGCACTACTTTTACGAACGAGGAGGCCTGCACGGCCAGGTTGTCCAGAAGTCTTTCAGCCAGCTCCGAAGCGGTCTCGCCGGCGTAGCGCAGTAGGACGTTCGCCAGCCATTGGGTGTCGTCCTCCCCGAGCGCCTCGAGTTCCACCATCTCGTGGTTGAGCCGGCCGGGGAGCCAGCCATGGGGGTCGTAGACATAGGCAAAGCCACCTGACATGCCAGCGGCAAAGTTCCGCCCGGTGGGACCGAGCACGACCACCCGCCCACCGGTCATGTACTCACAGCCATGGTCCCCTACGCCCTCGACAACCGCGAGGGCGCCCGAATTTCGCACACAGAAACGCTCGCCGACGACACCCCTGATGAAAATCTCCCCGCTCGTAGCGCCATAGCCGATGACGTTCCCGGCAATTATGTTGGCCTCCGCCACAAACCCATCGGGCACGTCGAACGGCGGCCGCAGGATGACCCGCCCGCCGGAAAGGCCCTTGCCGAGGTAGTCGTTGGCGTCGCCAAACAGGCGCAGTGTGATGCCGGAGGGGAGGAAGGCACCGAAGCTCTGGCCGGCCGAACCGGTGAGCTCGAGGTCTATGGTGCCCTGTGGGAGCCCGGAGCCGCCGTAACGCCTGGTCACTTCGGACCCCAGCATGGTCCCGACGGCGCGGTTGGAGTTGGCGATGGGCCAGGAGCCGCGGACCTCGCGACCCTCGTCCAGCGCCGGCCGGCAGGCCTCTATCAGCCTGGCGTCCAAAGTGCGCTCGAGCTGATGGTCCTGGCGGCGCGTCGAGTGCAACGGCACCCCTTCCGGGGCCGGGAGCAGGAGGGCGGAAAGGTCGAGCGTCGCCGCCTTGGCGTGCCCGGCGGGGACGTCCACGCCCAAAACCTCGGTACGGCCGATGGCTTCCTCCAGGGCCCTGAACCCGAGCTCGGCCAACCACTCCCTGACCTCTTCGGCCACGTACTCGAAGTAGCTGACCACCAGGTCCGGCGTCCCCCGGAAACGCTTGCGCAGCTCAGGGTTTTGGGTGGCCACCCCGACGGGGCAGGTATCGAGGTGACAGACACGCATCATTATGCAGCCCTCTACCACGAGAGGTGCGGTGGAAAAGCCGTACTCCTCGGCCCCGAGCAGGGCCGCAATCACCACGTCCCGGCCCGTTTTCATCGAGCCGTCGGCCTGGACTACCACCCGGTCGCGCAGGCCGTTGCGGAGCAACGTCTGCTGCGTCTCCGCCAGGCCGAGCTCCCACGGGCCGCCGGCGTGCTTAGTCGAGCTCATCGGCGAGGCCCCGGTCCCACCGTCGTGGCCGGAAATGAGGATGACGTCGGCGTGCGCCTTAGCCACACCAGCGGCCACGGTCCCGACCCCGGTCTCTGCTACAAGTTTTACATTGATGCGGGCCTCGGGATTGGCGTTCTTCAAGTCGTATATGAGCTGCGCCAGGTCCTCGATGGAATAAATGTCGTGGTGCGGCGGAGGCGAAATAAGGCCCACTCCTGGCGTCGAATAGCGGGTTTTCGCGATCCACGGGTAAACCTTCTTGCCCGGCAGCTGCCCTCCCTCGCCCGGTTTGGCGCCCTGGGCCATCTTTATCTGTATGTCGTCGGCGTGGACGAGGTACTCGCTCGTCACGCCGAACCGCCCCGCTGCCACTTGGCGTATCGCGCTCCGGCGGCTGTCGCCGTCCGCGCCCACCACGTTGCGCTCGGGGTCTTCGCCCCCTTCACCGCTATTGCTGCGCGCCCCCAGCCGGTTCATCGCTATGGCCAGGGTTTCGTGAGCCTCCTGGGAAATGGCGCCGTACGACATGGCCCCCGTCGAGAACCGCTTGACAATGGAGGATACGGTCTCGACCTCCTCCAATGGCACGGGCCGGCGGCCGGTCTCGCTGGCCGGGCGCAAACGGAGCAGCCCGCGCAAGGTGGCCAAATGGCGCGACTGGTCGTCCACGGCGCGGCTGTACTGCTTGAAAATCTTGTAGCTCTTGGCCCTGGTCGCGTGCTGGAGCTTGAACACAGTCTCGGGGTTGAACAAGTGGTACTCGCCCTCCCGGCGCCACTGCCATTCGCCCCCGGGCTCGAGGTCCCGATGGGCCAGCTCCGACGGCCGGTCCGGCCACGCGGCGCGGTGACGGGCCAGCGCCTCGCCGGCAATTTCTTCGAGCCCGATGCCTTCAATTTGGGTGGCAGTCCCTTTGAAGTACCGGTCGACCACCTCGCCGGCCAAGCCGACGCCTTCGAAGACCTGAGCACCGGTGTAAGAAGCGACGGTCGAGATACCCATTTTGGACATCGTCTTGAGCACGCCCTTTGAAGCCGCCTTCACGTAGTTGTGCAGGGCTTTGCGGGCCGACATGTCCGGGATCGCCCCCCGGCGTACCTGGTCGACCACCGTGTCGAAGGCCAGGTAAGGATTGATGGCCGCCGCGCCGTACCCGATCAGGCAGGCCATGTGGTGGACGGCTCGTGCTTCGCCGGTCTCCACAATAAGGCCGACGCGGGTTCGCAGTTTCTTGTCCACCAGGAAGTGGTGGACGGCGGACACGAGCAGCAATGACGGTATCGGCACGGCGTCGGAGTTGGCGTGGCGGTCGGAGAGCACCACCACGCTGGCGCCGTCGAGGACGGCCTCCTCGACCCCGGCACAGACTTCGTCAAGAGCCTGGCCGAGTCGTTCTCCCGGGCTGCCCCGCCCTTTGGCGGCGAAGAGGCCGTCGATGGCAAAACTCTGCCAGCCGGGCACCAGCCCGTCCTCGTCGACGTAAAGAAGCGTGGCCAGTTCGTCGTTCGTCAGGACCGGCCCGGGCAGCATGATCTGGTGGCAGGAGTGCGGCCCCGGCTCGAGCAGGTTGCCTTCGGGGCCCACCGACGAAGAGAGGGAGGTTATTAGCTCCTCTCTGATGGCGTCCAGCGGTGGGTTGGTGACCTGCGCGAAAAGCTGGCGGAAATAATCATAAAGAAGCCGGGGACGGTGAGAAAGGACCGCCAGCGGCGTGTCATCGCCCATCGAGGAAAGCGGCTCCGAACCTGTTTTGACCATCGGTTCGAGCACGAGGCGGATCTCTTCTTCTGTGTAGCCGAACTGGCGCTGGAAGCTCACCAGCCTCGAGTACTGCGGGGTCAACGCCCGGCGCATAGGCAGGTCCTCGAGGTCGATGAGGCCGGCGGCCAGCCAGGCCCCGTACGGCAGTTCGGCAGCGAGTGTGTCCTTTATCTCGTCGTCGTCGACTATCCGGCCAGCGCTGGTGTCGACGAGGAACATGCGGCCCGGCTGGATGCGCCCGCGCAGGACAACCTTCGACGACGGCACGTCCAGCACTCCCACCTCGGAGGCCAAGATGACGGTGTCGTCATCGGTTACCCAGTACCGGAGCGGCCTGAAACCGTTGCGGTCCAGTTGGGCACCGATGACCGTGCCGTCCGTGAAAGCTACCGCCGCCGGCCCGTCCCACGGTTCCATAAGGCAGGAGTGGAACTGGTAAAAGGCGCGCCGCTCCGCCGAGAGGTCCTCCTTGTTCTCCCACGCTTCCGGGATCATCATGAGCACCGCGTGCGGGAGCGACCGGCCGCCGAGGTGGAGGAGCTCGAGGACCTCGTCGAAGCTCATCGAGTCGCTGCCCCCTGCCGTCACCACCGGGAAAATCCGTGAGAGGTCGCCGGGGATCAGCGGGCTCCGCAGCATCGCTTCGCGTGTCCGCATCCAGTTGCGGTTGCCTTGGACCGTATTGAACTCTCCGTTATGGGCCACGTACCGGTACGGGTGGGCGAGCGGCCAGCTCGGGAAAGTATTAGTCGAGAAGCGGGCGTGTGCCAAGACCAGGCCTGATTCGAACCGGGGGTCCGAAAGGTCATGGAAGAACTCGGGCAGCTGCGGTGCGGTCAGCATGCCCTTGTACACGAGCGTCCGGGACGACAAAGACGCGAAATACAGGCCCGCGATCTCGTGTTCCGCCCGCTTGCGCAGCACAAATGCCAGCCGGTCGAGCTCGAGGCCGGCCTGGCCCAGCTCCCCCGCAATGACGACCTGTCGGAACGAGGGCATGACCTCCCGAGCGGCCGCACCCGGGAGCCCGGCCTCGACCGGGACGTGGCGCCAGGCCAGCACGGAGGCACCCTCTTCCCGGGCCAGGGCCGCGAACTGCGTGCACACCTCGTCCGCCGCACCTTGCTCGGCGGGCAAGAAAGCGATCCCGGTGGCGTAAGCGCCGAGCGGCGGGAGCTCTACGTCGAAGGCGGACCGGAGGAAGAGGTCGGGGACCTGGACGAGCACGCCGGCCCCGTCCCCTGTCTCGGGGTCAGCCCCTTTTGCCCCCCGGTGCTCGAGGTGGCAAAGGCTGACCAGGCCCATCTCGACCATGGCGTGGCTCGGGCGCCCGTAGAGGTCGGCCACGAAGGCCACCCCGCACGAATCATGTTCGAAGTCGGGCCTGTACAAGCCCGCCCCGCTGCTCTTTTGCTGTTTGCCCCTGCTCGCGCCGAGGTGAGGGCCCCTCGTGTTCATGATCGCGGCCATGCGCCTCCAGTAGTCACGTCCAACGTTTCCTGCCGCAGATCGGGACGACGCTGGCCCACACCACGTAACTGGTCCGATTGTACCTTGCCCAGAGGGAGCGACCTAGGCGCAATTATCCGGAGTTCCGGTTCGGCGCCCATTTCGGTCTCGTGGCGGCGCGGCGCCGGTGGCCGTCCCCGGTCCGGCTCAATGGGCTGCCCAGGCAGGCCGCAGGTGACGCCAACTGTGCGCGAAAAGTGCTGTCTGGCAACACTTTTCGCGCCCAAAAATGGCCTCGGGCGAGCCCCAGGGGCCCGCCAGGCGGTACTTCTGGCCTTTGAAACTGGTGGTAAACGGGCCGGCTCATGACGTGAACTGCCGGTACCGGTCGACAGCGGCCTCCAAAGCCGCGCTCTCCCCGTCGTCCAGGACTTTCCCCGTCCGGATGTCGACGTCCGAGCGGCCCGAAGTTGCTCGCCAATGGCCGAGGGCTCTCCCGTCGAGCAGGAGGACATGGTAGAAGCCGTCGACCCGGCTGAGCAGTGGGGACTTCATGTAGGGGGTCGGCAACAGATCCCGGCTCTGGCCGTAGGAGATGATCATCTCGTCGTAGCACTGGACCAGGTCCACCCGGGGATTTGTCGTCCGGGGCTGGGCCCGCTCCGCAAACCAGTAGGTGCGGCCCTCTATTTCACGAGTGACCAGGCGCGGTCGCGCTACTTCAACACCCAAGCCGGCATCGCGGGCGTTGAGGCCGGACCACCACGAGAAGTCGCGCACGGTGGCGGGCCCCCTGGTGGAGAAGTACCGCCAGGCCAGCTCCCCCAGCGCCTCGTCCCCGTCAAGGACCGGCCCGGTCTGGGTGCGTTGGCCAAATGCGGCGTAGGTGTGCTGCTTGGCGCGCATCGGCCCGCTGCAAACCACCCCTGTGAGCTCGGCGTGCATCAATATGCACGTGGAGCGCAGGCCATCGGTCGACAACCCCTTGGCATCCAGCATCTCTGTCAGCTCCCGCCGGGTGCGGGGGCCCGAGGCTACGGATTGCTCGATCAGCTCGTTCGACCGGCCCAACGTCCGGGCGTCCAACTCCAGTGCCCTGTATTGGCGGGCGCAAGCGGCGTCGACGCGCGGGCCGCTCAGGCTCATCAGCCAGCGCAGGTCGGTAGCCGCTACGTAGTGCCAAGTCGGCCTCAACACGTGCGTCCGCAAGAAGCCGCCGTCGGCGAAGGCGGCATCGACGGACGTAGCGCCAGGTGGGCCGGCCAAGCGCTGCGCCACCGACCAACGGGCGTTGGGGTGATCTTGCGCCTGGACCGCCGTCAAGTGCCCGACCACCGCGGCCGGGCTCGCCATGCCGGGCCCCCGGAGGAGGAGCCCGTACATGCGGTGGGCGATGACCCAGTCCCGGGCGCCGCCAGGGCGTGCTTCGGCCGACTGACCGGCTGCCCTCACGTCCGTAATTGTCCTTCCCGGGCGCCAGCCGGGGCCAACGTCCCAGGCGCGGGCCCGGACGTGGGCGCCCAGGGGCCCGTGGCGCCTAGTTGTTCCTGCCGAACTTGCGTCCCGGGCTATGACCTGCGCCCCGCTCTTCCTCTGGCAAAGACGGCCGTCCCTCATCGCCGGGGGCTGAGCCCTCGGCCCAGCCACCACCACCAGCGGCCGGAGCGCCGGCGGGCCCGAGGGCGTCCTGGAACCCGACATCCGCCGCCGTCAAAGCATCGTCGTGGCCGGCCCCGACCCGGTGCAGTTCTTCGGCCCTCCTGCGGGCCGCTTTGCGCAGGGCCTCCTCGTAGCCGGCGACGGCGTGGCGCAGCGCGATCGCCCTGGCCACGCCGGCGGCATTGATAGCCTCCGCCCGCTCGATGCCTGCTTTGCGGATGGCTTCGGCCCGGGCGATGGCGCTGTCGGCCGCCGCCTGCGCAGCACGAAGGGCCTCCTCGTGAGCCAGTTGGGCGGCCACCATTTCTTCCTGGTATGCAGTTTCGACGGTCCGAGCCGCGTTCTCCTCGGCTGCCGACAGTGCTTTGC
>JASHVH010000002.1 GCA_030039575.1 Acidimicrobiales bacterium
TCTCAGTGGCGCCGGCGCTGGGACCTCCGCCGGTTCGGTTTCCACGGGCTTTCCCACTCTTATGCGTCGAGGCGTGTGGGTGAGATGGTGCGGGCCAACCCGGGCAGTCACCGGCAAGAAGGCCCGCTGCGGGTGGTCACCTGCCACCTCGGGGCCGGCGCCTCCCTGGCGGCAGTGCGAGACGGTATTTCCGTAGACACCACCATGGGGTTCACGCCTCTCGAGGGGCTCGTGATGGCCACCCGCTCAGGTTCTGTCGACCCGGGGCTAGTCCTTTGGTTGGAAGAACACGCTGGGATGCCCTCTTCCGAACTGGCTTCGACGCTCGAGCACAGGTCCGGCCTCCTCGGGCTGGCCGGCACCGCCGACATGCGGGCCGTGCTGGCCGCTGAACAGGCGGGCGACCAGGACGCGGTCCTTGCTATGGGGGTCTACCTCCACCGGCTGCGGGCCGGCGTGGCGGCCATGGCCGCCGCCATGGCGGGAGTCGACGCGGTGGTGTTCACCGGTGGGGTCGGTGAACGTTCTGCCGCCGTGCGGTGGAGGGCGGTCGCGGGCCTCGGTTTCCTCGGTGCCCAACTGGACCAGGCGGCCAACGAGGCAGCCCAAGGAGACCAGGAGGTAGGGGCTGAAGGGGCCGGCGCCAGGGCTTTTGTAATCACTGCGCGAGAGGACATCGAGATCGCCCGCGGCGTCCGCCAGGTCCTGGGTGGGTGACCCGCCTAAGTCTTTGAGGGACGCCATAGTGGCTTAGTGCCATCACGATCGTCACAGCGGGCTTTGGCGCGCGCGGAGGAGCGCGCCGGGCTGGCGCGCGTGCCGCACTACCCGGAAGAGCTGCCGATCACGGCGCGCAAAGACGAGATCCTGGCCGCGTTGGAAGCCAACCAGGTAGTGGTGGTGGCGGGCGAGACGGGTTCCGGCAAGAGCACCCAGCTGCCAAAGATGTGCCTCGAAGCGGGCCGTGGTGTGCTGGGGATGATCGGGCATACCCAGCCCCGTCGCATTGCGGCGCGGAGCGTGGCCGAGCGGGTGGCCGAGGAGTTGGAGACCACGGTAGGCCGAGCGGTTGGGTACAAGGTCCGGTTCACCGACAGGGTGAGCGGTCCCACGCTGGTAAAGGTCATGACAGACGGCGTGCTGCTTGCCGAACTCCACGGGGACCCTGAACTGCGCAGCTACGACACGCTGATAATCGACGAGGCTCACGAGCGCAGCCTCAACATCGATTTCATCCTCGGTTACCTGAAACGCCTCTTGCCGTCCCGGCCCGACCTGAAAGTCATAGTCACCTCGGCGACCATAGATACAGAGCGGTTCTCTCGGCATTTCGGCGACGCGCCTGTGATAGACGTGCCCGGGCGGGCTTACCCGGTCGAGATCAGGTACCGCCCGCTGGTGGAGAGGAGCGAAGAAGGCACCGACGAAGAACCCATGGACGAGGTGCAGGCCGTGTGCGATGCCGTGGCCGACCTCTGCCGGGAGGGGCCGGGCGACATCCTTGTTTTCCTCCCGGGAGAGCGAGAAATCAGGGACACAGCCGAAGCACTGGCCAAGTCGGGGCTGAACGGCTTGGACGTGCTGGCCCTGTACGGAAGGCTTTCGTCCGCCGAACAGCACCGGATTTTCGAACCGCATACTGGGCGACGGGCCGTCCTGTCAACCAATGTCGCCGAAACCTCCCTTACCGTGCCCGGGATCCGTTACGTGGTGGACCTGGGGACGGCGCGGATCTCGCGATATGGCCGGCGGACCAAGGTCCAGCGGCTCCCTATAGAACGCATATCCCAGGCCTCCGCCAACCAGCGAGCCGGGCGTTGCGGGCGCATCGGGCCGGGTGTCTGCGTCCGGCTCTATTCCGAAGAAGACTTCGCAGCGCGGCGGCCCTTTACAGAGCCTGAGATATTGCGGACCAACCTGGCTTCGGTCATCCTCCAAATGGCGGCCATCGGGCTCGGGGACGTCGAGAACTTCCCCTTTATGGAACCGCCCGAACGCCGCAATATCGCCGACGGCATCGCCCTGCTCGAAGAACTGGGTGCCTTTGCGGCGCCGCCCGGGCCAGGCACCATCAAGCTCAGCCCGGTCGGCCGCCAGCTGGCGCAATTGCCGCTCGACCCGAGGCTTGGGCGCATGGTCCTCGAGGCGGGACGCCTCGGCTGTCTCGATGAGGTCCTCGTTATCGCGTCGGGCCTTTCGGTGCAGGATCCCAGGGAGCGCCCGGCCGATAAACGCGAAGCAGCCGCGGCGCTGCACGCCAGGTTTGCCGACGAGAACTCGGACTTCATGTCCTACCTTCATCTCTGGGACTACCTCGACGAACGCCAGGCCGAGCTCAGTTCGAGCCAGTTCCGCCGGCTGTGCCGCAAGGAGATGATCTCGTACCAGCGGGCCAGAGAGTGGCAAGACGTGCAGGGCCAGTTGGCCGAAATATGTGGTCAGATCGGGACCGGGCAGATCGGGACCCCGCAGATCGGGACCCCGCAGATCGGGACTGGGCAGATCGGGGCTGGTCAAATTGGGGTCGCGCAGGTCGGGCCCAGAGGGCAAATTGGGCGCAGGGGGCAAAGCGGGCTGCAGGGGCAACCGGCCTTCGTGGGACGGGGACGACTGTCAACGCGCCGGGACGGAGCCGAAGCTGAACAAGGTCGTCAGCCGGCCCTCGTGCACCAGGCCTTGCTGAGTGGGCTCGTCACCCAGGTCGGTGTGCGAGAAGGCGACCGCACGGAGTTCTCCGGCCCACGTGGCACCAGGTTTGCCGTATGGCCGGGGTCCGTACTGGCCAAGAAGTCCCCCCGGTGGGTAATGGCAGCCGAACTGGTGGAAACCGGCCGTTTGTGGGGCCGGGTCGTGGCGCCCGTTCGCCCCAAGTGGGTCGAGAAAGCCGCGTCCCACTTACTGAAATGGTCCTACAGCGAGCCGGAGTGGGACGCCGCCCGTGGCGCCGCCCTGGTATTTGCCCGCGCCACTCTGTACGGCCTTACCGTCGTGGCCGGCAGGCGCGTCGAGCTATCTCGGCTCCGTCCTGACACTGCCCGGGAAATGTTCATCGAACGCGCCCTCGTGGAAGGCGATTGGGACGACGTGCCGGGGTTTGCGCGCCGGAACCGCGATTTGGTGGACGAGTCCCGAGCGCTGCTACACCGGGCGCGTCGCCACGAACTGACGGAAGGCGACCAGGCCCTGTTCGACTTCTACGCCTCCCGCCTGGGGCGGGAAGTGACGTCGGGGGCCGCTTTCCGGGACTGGTGGAAGCGTTCGGGCCACGCTCTGCCGGGCGGCATGGTGGCTTCCCCCGAGCAACTCTGGGGGCCGCCTTTCGTTGACCTGGACCTGGCCGGCTTCCCCGATGTTTGGAGCAGCGCCGGGGCCGGGCCCCTCAACCTTCACTACGAGTGGGCGCCGGGCACCGACGAGGACGGGGTCCACGTCGAGGTCCCCTTGGCCCAACTGGGAAAGCTGCCCGGTGAGCGGTTGGAGTGGCAGGTCCCCGGCCTTCGCGAAGAGCTGGTAGTAGCCCTTCTGCGTTCCCTGCCGAAAGATCTGCGGCGCCACTTGGTCCCGGCGACCGAGCATGCCAAAGAGTTCGTGGCCAAGGCATCACCGAACGACGGCCCGCTGCTTGCCGTTCTGGCCTCGCACATGAGCGCGGCCGGCGGGGTCAGGATCTCGTCGCGAGATTTCGACTGGGCCAAAGTGCCCGCTTACTTACGCCCCACTTTCCAGGTTGTCGGTGATGGGGGGCACGTGCTCGCCAACAGTAAGGACGTGGAGGACCTGTACACGAGCTTGCAGCCCCAGCTCATGGCCGCGCTCAGGGCCGCCGCCGCGTCGGCCTCCCTCGGGGGTGGCGCCCAGCAGCGGCATTCGACCTGGGATTTCGGGGAACTGCCAAAGGTCTTCGAACCTGAGTGGAACGGCGCCCTCCTGAGGGCGTACCCGGCTCTGGTCGACGAGGGCGATGGGGTAAGCGTGCAGGTCTTCCCCGACGAGGCTTCGGCTCGAACGGCGATGGCGGCGGGCACTCGACGGTTGCTGCTCCTCAACCTGCCGTCTCGCCGTCAGCTCGCCGACGGGCTGGAACGCCTCCTCGACAACCGTACGAAGCTGGCGATGGCGGCTTTGACCGTCTCCCCCTACCGGTCTACGAGGGACCTCGCCGAGGACGCCATTGTCGCGTGCCTGGACGAAGTAGTGGCCCGGAACGGCGGTCCGGCCCGGAGCGCAGAGGGCTTCGAGGCGCTGGTCCGGGCGGTTCGAGAGCAGGTCGGGGCGGCGGCCAAAAGGGCTGTGCTGGCCGCCGCCCGTATCATTACCCAGCTCCAGGGCCTGGAGGAGCGGAGACGGGAGCTGGCCGCCAGGACGGGGGCCGGTTCGCCGGCGGTAGCGGCTGCGCTCAGTGACGTCGCTGAGCAGCTGACGGCTCTCGTGGGCCCTAGCTTCGTGAGCCGGGCCGGCCTCGAGCGCCTACCGGACGTCGAGCGCTACCTGGCCGCGGTGGAGCGCCGGCTGGAGCGCCTCCCCGCCGACCCCCGCCGGGACCTCGCCCTCACCGAGAGGGTGCGATCGTTGCAGTTCAGGCTGGAGGAGGCGACGGCCGAGGCCCAGCTGGACGGGGCGGGCGCCGCTGAGCTCCGGGCCCTAGACGACTTGCGTTGGATGATCGAGGAGCTGCGGGTCAGTTTCTTCGCCCAGTCTCTTGGGACGCGGGTGCCGGTGAGCGAGGAGCGGGTGGTGCGGGCCATCGCCGCCCATAGGCGCTCGGCGTAGCCTCCGGCCGAACCGCTTTGTCCGGTTTGTCACGGTTTTTACGTATAAACGGGACAAAGCGGTCGCCTGGAAAGGATTTACAAGAGCCGTCGGACGGTCGCCACCATCTCAGCACCCGACATTACGGACGTTAGGTGGGCGACCCGCCACCCGGCGGCGGCGAGCTCGTTCAGTTTGCGTCGCTCCCTGTCGAAGGCGGAACGGGAGGCGACCCTGTGCGTCCGACCTACGATTTCGGCCGCCACCCGCCGGTCGGGCCAAGCCATGTCGAGCACGTAGACGTTGCGGCCTACGCCCGTCACAAAATGCGTCTTGAACGGTGCCAGCGGTCGCAGCGCCTCGAACGCCCGCGCCTCGAGGATGCTGTCGGCAGCCGGGCGCTCAGCCCGCAGCGCCAGGAGGTCCTCCATCGTCGACCGTCCCCGTGCGTTGGGCGCGGTCCTCTCGAGGCCCCTCTGCAACCCCGCGACACTCCAACGACGCTCGATCAACCCCTCGTCCAGCAGCCGCTCGAGGACGTCGGCTTTGTACCGGCCGGCCAGGTCGAGAAGCGTCCGGGACGGCGAGGTGACGAGGACTCCGTACTTGACGGCGACGTCTTCGGCCGGCAGTGGCGCGCCTCGATGGACCACAACGCCGGCCAGTTTGGGGTTATGCGGGTGCGGCACGGTCAGTTCCGGCACTGACGCCGCAGTTGTTGTCCCGGAGAGGCGGTGCAGGACGGCCGCGCCAGTGTGGGAGACAACCGCATGGGGACCGGCGGCCAGCGCGGCGGCCACAGGGGGCTCGCACCGGTGTGCTGGCCGGCCATTGAAGGCGTAGACGCCCATCCGGGACCTGCGAAGATGACCCTGGCAGGCGGCGCGGGTCAGCTGGGCGCGACTAACCCCGAGGTGAGCCGCCTGCGCGGCCGAGAAAAGACCACATTGGCCCTCGGCCAGCCGGCAGAGAGCGGTGCGTAGGGCTTGTTCCATGGCCCCAGCCAACACGGGCCCGGTGACCGTGCCCACCCATCGGGGGAGGCAAATCACGAAGCAGGCAAACGAAAGCTTGCCCGGGTGGGGGATAGTGGCTTATAGTGGAGGAAAGTAGAGGCGGAGGGAGGGACCCCCTTGCCTAAACGGAGCATGCGAGCAGGCAAGTGGAGCGATTCCATGGCAGTTTCGAGTACTCCCTCGACGCAAAGGGGCGCCTGATCTTGCCGGCGCGGTTGCGGGGTGAGTTCGAGACGAAGAAAGCGTACGTCTCGGGCTACCCGGACCGATGCCTAGCGGTGTGGCCGCCGGCACAGTTCGACCGGTTCCTGGCTCAAGCCGAGGTCATGGAGAGCTATGGGAGCGAGGGGCGCAACTTGGCCAGGGTCCTGAGCGCACTTTCCACCGATGCGGAGTTCGACGCCCAATGGAGGCTTACCATTCCGGCCAACCTGCGAGAGTACGCCGGTCTCGAGCCGGACCAGCCCGTCATGGTCGTCGGTGCCTTGAACCGCGTTGAGCTATGGCGGGTCGAGTTGTGGCACGAACGCACCGCCGCCAGCATCGAGAGCCTCGCCAATGGCACCAGCCCGTTGTTCTCCGAGCCCGGCCGTCCGCCGGCGTCGGCCCTCCAACCCCCAGAAGGGTCGCAATGACCCTGGCCACCGTTGAACGGGCTTATACGGAGCCCCTTGACCAGCAGGACGGGAGTCCCCTTCTCCACCCGCCCAGTCCTATGCACCGAGAGAGAAAACCCGGCGCAATGCTGGCCGAGGGGCTGCGCATGAGCCCGGCAGACTGGCCTCATGTCAAGCCGGCCACGACCGTGAGCCCAAGTGACCGAGACCGGCGCTTCGAGCACACGCCGGTCATGCTCAAAGAGGTAATCGACCTCTTTTCGGTCGTGCCCGAAGGCGTCGTCCTGGACGCGACGGTGGGCGGCGGCGGCCACGCCCGAGCCCTATTGGCAGCGTTCCCTCACCTCCGCCTCGTCGGGTTAGACCGCGACCCGGAGGCGGTCGTGGTGGCCACGGCGGCATTGGCTCCCTTCGGCGCGCGGGCCACCGTCGTACAGGGCCGGTTCGATGGCGCCCCCGCCATCCTGGACGAGCTCGGTGTGGCGGAGCTCTCGGGGGCGTTCTTCGACCTCGGCGTCAGTTCGCCTCAGTTCGACACGCCCGACCGGGGCTTCAGCTACCGCTACGACGCACCCCTCGATATGCGTATGGACCCCGCTCAAGACCTGACGGCCGCCCGCATCGTGAACGAGAGTACGGAGGAGCAGCTGTCCCGCCTTTTCAGCGAGCATGGAGAGGCCCGTTTCGCCCGGCGCATAGCCGGCGCCATCGTCAGCGGCCGGCCCGTGCTCAGCACGGGGCAGCTGGCTCAGGTGGTCAGCTCCGCCGTCCCGGCCGCAGCCCGCCGTCGTGGCCACCCCGCCAAAAGGGTCTTCCAGGCGCTGCGGGTGGCGGTCAACTCCGAGCTCGAGATCTTGCCTGGCGCCATAGACGGGGCGATCGGGCGTCTGTCCGCGGGAGGCCGCATCGTGGTCATCTCGTACCACTCCGGCGAAGACAGGGCTGTTAAGGAGCGGCTGGTCAATGCCGCCACCGGCGGCTGCACCTGCCCCCCCGGGCTGCCCTGCGTGTGCGGGGCCGTCGCCCGGGTGCGACTACTGAACCGGGGCGCCCGCAAGCCGTCGGCACAGGAAGTGGGCATGAACCCCCGAGCCGAGAGCGCCAGGCTGCGGGCGGCAGAGGCTCTCGCAGCACCGGGTGGCCGAGCGACGGGCCAAACTGACGGAGAGGTCTCCAGGTGAGCCCCACTGAACCGGGGTTGGACCGCCAAAGGGGGACAGTGGCGCCGGGCGTGGCCGACGCGCCGGCCCAGCAGGGCCAAGACAAAGAAGAGCAACGACGTCACCTGCGGTTGGTCGAGACCCAGGCCAGGCGAAGAGCCGGACGCCGGCGCTTGTTGGTGGCGCTCGGCATTTCCATCGTGGCCGTGGTCGGCCTGGCTCTGGTCGCGCTCCATGTCTTGATCGCCGAGAACCAGTTCAAGCTCGACGGTCTTCAGCAAGAAGCGTCCACCGAACAAGCGAGCTATGAGAAGCTCCGCCTCCAGGTGGCCGAGTTGGAGGCCCCGGCCCGGATCGTCTCAGAGGCAGAGGGCCAGCTGGGGATGGTACAGCCGGCATCGGTAACGTACCTGCCGGCTATCTCTTCCCGTTCTTCGGCCTCTGGGCGCCCGGCGCCGGCCGGTAAGGCAGGGAGCGGGGGGGCTGGGGGCCAGGCCGGCAACAAGGGGGCCGGCGACAAGGGGGCCGGCAACGAGGGGGCCGGCAACAGGGAGGCCGGTCACAGGGGATCTGGCGCGTCCGCAGCCACCGACCCGCCGCCGGACAACATCGTGACCGCTCCTCAGGGTGATTCCGACTGGCCGTCGATCAAGCCCTATCTCAGCGGTAGCCCGTGAGCGGCGCGTCGGGCAACGGCGCGGGACGGCGGTCCTCCACACAACGTCGCGCCCCTGGGCCCGGTGGCCAGGGTGGCGCTGCTTCGGGCCCCTACAAACGGAGCGGGGCCAGCCGCGCCAATAAGGGCACCCGCCGCCGCCTGCGCTTTGTCGCGACGGCGGCGATGATGAGCATCCTGCTGGGGGTGGTCATCGGCCGCCTCCTGTTTGTCCAGGGCATCAACGCCGGCAAGTACCTGGCGGACGCCCGTTCCGAGTACGTGCACGAGATCTCGTTCCTTGGCGAGCGAGGGGCCATCCTGGACCGCAACGGCGATGAGCTGGCGATGTCCGTGCCTATGACCACGGTCTATGCCGACCCTTACCAGGTGACGAACCCCGGGCAGGAGG
The DNA here is from genome assembly GCA_030039575.1 of Acidimicrobiales bacterium. GTDB lineage: Bacteria > Actinomycetota > Acidimicrobiia > Acidimicrobiales > Palsa-688 > Fen-671. Next base: position 8,610 of record JASHVH010000002.1, read on the forward strand.
CCCGGTTGTTGTCGGTGGCGCTGGGGTTGCCGGTGGCGGGCTTGGAGGCCGACCTGCGTGAGGCCAGCGGCTTTGTCTACCTGGCCCACACGGTGCCGGACGCGACGGCGGCAAAAGTGGAAAAGCTGCTCAACGCCGGCAGCCTGCCTGGCATCTACACGATGCAAGAGCCCAAGCGGTTCTACCCGGCCGGCCAGCTTGCCTCCCCCCTGCTCGGGATAGTCGGGACAGACGGGTACGGCCTGTCGGGGCTCGAGTACAAGTACAACAGCTTGCTGGCGGGCAAGCCCGGCAGGCTTGTGGAGGACATGGACCCGGCCGGCGGCCAGATCCCGGGCGGCGTTCAGGAGTACCAGGCGCCCGTCCGGGGGGACGACCTCGTCCTTTCTATCGACGAGCCGCTCCAGTACGACGCCGAAGAGGAACTGGCCCGTGCCATTGTCGCCGCCCAGGCGGATAGCGGGATGGCCCTGATAATGGACTCCCGGACCGGTGAGCTCCTGGCAGTCGCTCAGCTCACGATGCCCACCCCGTCCGAGCCGGTCACCATGCAGGAGCCCCCTGCTCTCCCGGTGTGGTTCATCCCGCCCGGCAGCACCTCGACTTCGACGGAGGGCCCAGGCGCCAACGGGGGCGGCAGCGTCGCCAGTGCGCAACCGGTGGAGGCGCCTTCGGCCTCGGCGTTCACCACTGTTTACGAGCCGGGTTCGGTGGAAAAACTGGTTACGATTTCGGCCGCACTTTCTACCGGCGCCGTCCTGCCCGATGATTATTTCGACATCCCCGACACTTATGAAGTAGCGGGGAGCATTTTCAGCGACGCTTGGCCTCATCCCACTTTGGACTGGAGCATCTCGAACATCATCGCTCATTCCTCGGATATCGGGACGATCGAAATCGCGCAACGTCTCGGCCTGCCGCGTTTGCTGCAGTACATTCACGCTTTTGGTATCGGAGAAACTACCGACATCGGGTTCCCGGGCGAGTCGGCCGGGATCGTCCCCACGCCCTCGCAGTGGTCAGGGACGACCATAGCCACCGTCCCGATAGGCCAGGGGCTGGCCGTTACCGCCGTCCAAATGCTCTCCGCTTACAACACGATCGCAAATGGCGGCGTGTACATCCCACCTCGTCTTGCCGATGGTTATATAGATGCGGCCGGGAGAGAGCACCTGTTCCCGACGGCACCCCCGCACCGGGTAGTCAGCCCGACCGTGGCGGCGGAAATGACGTCTATGCTCGAGGGCGTGGTCCGGGTCGGGACCGGCACGGCGGCGAACCTCGAGCCTTATACGGTGGCCGGCAAGACCGGTACGGCCCTCGTCCCGCTGCCCACGGGCGGTTACTCTTCGGACGATTTCGTGTCCAGCTTTGCCGGTTTCGTACCCGCCGAAGACCCCGCCATTACGGCGATGGTCGTCGTCGTGGGGACCCATCAGTACGGTGCTGAAGCCTCCGCGCCTGTTTTCGCGACGATCGTACGGGACGCGCTCCAGGAGCTCGGGATCCCTCCGCACAAGCCCGCTCCGGCAGTGCCCGGCGTGCCGCTCGCCACCCCTTACGGTGACGAGGGTGAGGCGGCCGGGCCGGCGCTGCCGGGGTTGGTGGGGGCGCCGCACGTGGAGGTGGGCTCGTCCTCGGGGGCCGCCGACGGGAACACGGAGACCGTGGCGGGCTCGACCACTACTACCACGACAGTCCGCTAGGGTCGGGGGAGCTTGACGAGGCCGAGTGTGCGCTTGAGGACTCTGCTCGCAGCGGCCGGGCTGGACGCTGTCGGGGTGTCGGTTCGCCCGGGTAGCGGGACTGGCGACCCTGATATCGGCGACCCCGAGCTCAGCGACTTCGTGATCGCTTCCGACCAGGTCAGACCGGGGGCGCTGTTCGGGTGTGTGCCGGGGAGCCGGGCCGATGGCCATGACTACGCGATGGAGGCGGTCGAGCGGGGGGCGGTCGCCGTGCTGTGCGAACGGCCGCTCGACGTACCGGTGCCCCAAGTGCAGGTGCCGGCGGCCCGCCGCGCGCTGGGCCCGCTGGCGGCCGCGTTCTGGGGTCACCCGGCCAGGTCGATGCGGGTTGTCGGCGTGACCGGCACCAACGGTAAGACGACCACCTGTGCCCTCCTGGCCAGCATTTTCGAGGCCAATGGATGGCGTGCCGCCGTGATCGGCACGCTGACAGGCGAGCGCACCACGCCTGAGGCACCCTCCCTCCAGCGCCAGCTGGCCGAGCTGAGAGAAAGCGGGACGCAGGCGGTGGCGATGGAAGTGTCATCTCACGCGCTCGACCAGGGCCGGGTCGCCGGGACTGACTTCTCAGCCGGTGTTTTCACGAACATGAGCCAGGACCACCTGGACTACCACCACACCATGGAGGCCTACTTCGGTTCCAAAGCCCAGTTGTTCACCACCGGCCTGGTCCGTGTGGCCATTGTCAACCGCGAGGGCGTTTGGGGCGCGCGCTTGGTCGACCTGCTGTCGGGGCGCGAGGTACCGGTCGTGACCTTCTGGGCCGGTGATGCCAGCGAGGTGGAGAGCGGGGTACACGGCTCCTCGTTCCGGTGGCGAGGGCGACGCCTCGAGCTGAACATGCCGGGGAGGTTCAACGTCAGCAACGCAGTGGCGGCCGCCACCACTGCTTTGGAGCTCGGCGTTGGTTGGGGGCCCATCTCGGACGGGCTTGCGTCCGTGCCGCCGGTCCGTGGCCGCTTCCAGTTGGTGGACGAGGGCCAGCCGTTCGGAGTGCTGGTCGATTTCGCCCACACTCCCGCTGCTCTGGCCGAAGCGTTGAGAGCAGCGCGGGAGCTGACCGTCCGCCAACCGGGGCGGGCGGAGGACCAAGCTGGACGGGTGATCCTCGTGTTCGGTGCGGGCGGCGACCGGGACCGGGCCAAGCGGCCGCTCATGGGTAAGGTAGCCAGCGAGCTGGCGGACATCGTGGTGATCACCTCGGACAACCCTCGCCATGAGCAGCCCCTGGCCATTATCGAAGAAGTGGCCGGCGGTGCCGGTGGGCCCGTGGCTCCTCTGGTCGACGTCGACCGGGCTCGCGCTATCGGCGGCGCGTTGGGGGCGGCCAGGGCCGGCGACGTGGTGCTGATTGCCGGGAAAGGCCACGAAACCGGGCAGGACTTCGGCACCCACGTGGAACCTTTCGACGATGCCGTGGTGGCCCGGGACGCCCTGAGACAACTGCACCAAGACGGTGCGCAGGACTGTCACCAAGTGGGAACGCAGGAGCGGGACAACCCGAGGCGGGTCGGGGCCAAATGAAGGCGCTGCTGATCGGCGGCGGCGTCGCTCTCCTCGTAGCCATCCTGGGGACCCCTTTATTGATCACCTGGCTGCGCGCCCGGGGCATCGGGCAGCAGATCAGGGAAGACGGCCCTGCCGGCCATTTCTCCAAAGCCGGCACGCCCACCATGGGAGGCCTGGCCATTGCGGGGGCGACGGTGGCCGGTTATATCGTCGCCCACGTCTCGGCCACCTTTACTACCCGTGGGCTGGTCGGGATGCTCACCATTTGCTTCGCCTCACTGGTGGGTTTCATCGACGACTGGGTAAAAAACACCCGCCAGCGCAGCCTGGGCT
>JASHVH010000255.1 GCA_030039575.1 Acidimicrobiales bacterium
CGGACCAGGGGGGTGGCGCGTGCTGAGGACGGCTCTGTCACCCACGGCGACACCTGCAGGTTGAACCCCCTCAGCTGCGTGTATGTAGCAGTTGTAGACGTATGATAACAGGATTACAGCATGCGAGGATAACAGCACGCCCTAAGTGGTTGTCGGACGGCGGAGCGTGGCGCTCATGTCCTCGGGTGGCAGCTGCCGTCCCAAAAGAGCCGCGGGCGGCTGGGACCGGCCGGAGCGAGCCGAGGTGGCCATCTGGGAGGCGCGTTCAGCCGGTGGAGGCAGCCAAGGAGTGCTCGCCGGGCAGCAGCCGGCCACGGCGCCGCAAGGGCGGTCGGGACGAAAACGGGCGTTGAAGGTCGCAGCCAGGTCACCGGCGCGGTCCTGCGCCGGGAGATTTGCCATTGACAATGGCAGTATCCGCCACTATCAATTAGTAATAATGGCGACCAAGGAGCAAGAAACCATTCTGCGAATGGTGGCCGCGGGGACGGTCACAGTCGAACAAGCGGCGGAGCTGCTCGATGCCCTGGGCCCGGCCCGCCAGCCGCCTCCTCGTCCCTCTCCGGACTTTGGGAGTTTGTTTGAAGAGGTCTTGTCGCGGGCCCTAGGAGGCCGGTTCGGCGAAGGCTTCGTCGCCCCCGCCCCGCCCCGTCCGCCCCGTCCGCCGCGGCCACCGCGGGCCCCGCGCTCAGCCCGGCTTCACCACGGCCCGAAACCCTTCTACGCCGGCACTGCCGGCCGGCCAGGTCTCACCTTCGAGGAATTGGTCGAGCTCAAGACAGAGGGCGTGCGGAAAGACTACGTAGACGAAATGAGCGACCTCTTCCCCGACATCGGGCTGGGCGAGCTGCTCGAGTGCCACGAGGGCGGCATAGAGCCCGGTTACGCCCGGGCCATGCTGGGCATTTTCGGAGAGCTCGACATAGCCCAGCTGGTGGAGCTGAACGAGAGCGGGGTAGACCTCAGGTTTGCCGCCGCCCTACTCGCCGAGTTCCCCGACCTCGAGCCCAATGACATCATCGAGGCGGCAGAGGAGGGCGTCGACATCGAGGACGTCGAGTTTTTCAGGACGAGACGGGCTCCCGAACGGCCGGACCGGCCGGGCGAAGGCAACGACCCCCCCGCCCCCGGCAATACCGGTGGCGAGGGCCCGACGCAGGAGTGAACCGCCTCCTAACCCGGGACCCCGCCAGCGGGGGCGAACTGGTCGTGACACGACTATGGTGCCCCGCCAGTGGGGTGACGATCGAGGGGGAGTTCGACCTTGGCTGGGTGGGGAAGCTCTCCCCTGACCAATTGGACTTTGTGGGGCTGCTGCTCCGCGCCCGGAACAACCTCCAGCGCCTGGCGGCGGAACTCGGGGTGTCGTACAACACGGCGCGGTCTCGCCTGGACGAGGTCGTCGACGCCGTCAGCGGCCTCGTCGGAGCGGATGTGGCGGGACGCCAGGCCCCTCCAGAGCCCCCGGGCCCGCCTGCCGGTGACCGGCTTTGGGTGTTGGAAGCTCTGGCCGCGGGCGAGATGACGCACGAGGAAGCGCTCCGGAACCTGAGGCATTAGGCCGGTCCTTTCGACCCGTCTTCTCGGCGCTCAGTACCGCCGGGCGTTGATAAATGGGACAAAATGACCCCTGCAGGCTATTTCGTCGATGTGGCATATGCTGTAAAACGCCCGAACGTCATTGGTGACTTTCCGCGGTGCCTTGACCGCGTTGGGCGGGGGTGATCGGCGGTCCCTTGACGGTCACCGGGTCAGGTGGGAGTGTCCGATCATCGATATCAAAGGAGAGAAAATGAAGCTTGTACTGGTCTATGAGGACCGCGCCGGTGGGAGCGTGACGGACAACCTGGAGGCGGCGGAGTCAGCCCAGAAGTTGCTGTCTAAGTGGGCGCCCAGCCCGACCGCCACGATCCTCCAGTGGGTCCAGCGTTGTGACGGCCACGGTGGGTTCGCCGTGCTCGAGACCGACGACATGGCAGCGCTCTACAAGGACCTCGCCCTTTGGTCGTCGTGGCTGGAGTTCCAGGTCCACCCGGTCCTCGACATCGGGGACTCCACCCCGTTGCTCAATGAGGCCTTGGCCACCGCTCGTTCCGTCATCTGAGGCGGGTACCGCCGCCCTTGGCGGAGTTTTCCCCGGGGGTAGTCGGTTGGCAAAAAGTTCGGGCCCATCCGGGCCAAGGCGCGCCAGGCCCGTCCCCGGTTTAGGCGGAAGGGCCGGGGCGGTCCCTGACAGACCAGATCCAGAGGTCGAGGATCCGCACCTCCGTTAGGTGGTAATTGCGCCTCGCCAACTCCTGCCGGACCGCTCGGACCGCCGCACGATTGCCGTCCAGGTCGTGTTTGTAACCGCGTACGAAGCCCAACGCACGCTCTCCGAACGGGACTTTGTCCCCCAGGTCGTCATCCTCGAGGTACTTTTGCACGACGCTGTCGAGCATGGGGACCAGTGCCGGGCGCTTTCGGTACAGCGCCTTCGTCGTCTTCGACAACCCGACCCCCCGGATACCTGCGAACGCGTCGAACAGCTGCCTCATCGGCAGCCACGGGACAGAGTTTGCCGCTCGGGCCAACGAAGCATCGGGAGCGATCACCTCGAGGGCTCGCTCGATGGACCGGCGCCGCTCCAGGACCGCCGTCCTTTCCGGCGCCGAGATGCGGGCGCCACCCCGGTTCGCCAGCCTGAGGTCTTCTTCGCCGAAGGAAGCCACCGGCGACGGGTACCCGGCGTCGATATTCCCGTGGGCATCCAGGAAACCGAGTACTACCCCCAACGGGTCGTTGACCCGGGCCCCCTTTCGGAGGACTGCCGGTGGCACCGAGCCCGTGGTCATTGTGCGCTCACCCTCACGTCTTTTACTCGGGGTGTTGCTCACCGTTACGGTCGTCGCGCTCGGCCCATTCGAGCAACTCGTCGATGCAAAAGATGGCCTCGTCGATACCGCGGTCTATGTCGCCCAACTCGGCAAAACGGAGGGGCACCGTGAAAATGGTGCAATCTTCTGGGACAACCGTGCGCACCTCGTCCCAAGTAATCGGGGTGGACACAGTTGCCTGGGTCACCCCTCGCACAGAGTACGCGCTGGCGATCGTATGGTCGCGGCTGTTCTGGTTGTAGTCAACGAAAACCTTGTCGACCTCACGGTCCTTGCGCCACCACGTCGTCGTGGCTTCGGCAGGGTCCCGCCGTTCGACCTCCCGTGCAAAAGCCAGCGCCGCTCGTCTCACGTCACTGAAACCCCACCTCGGCGCTATTCGGACATAGATGTGCAGGCCCGAACCTCCCGAGGTTTTCGGCCACCCTTGCGCCCCCAGTTCTGCCAGCACCTCGTGGGCGACTTCGGCGACCCTGCGTACGGCGTCGAAACCGGATTGGGGCATGGGGTCGAGATCGATCCGCCACTCATCGGGCCGCTCGACATCCCCGCGCCTCGAGTTCCAGGGATGGAACTCGACGGTCGACATCTGGACGGCCCAGATCACACTGGCCAACTCCGTGACACACAGCTCGTCGGCGTGCCGCCCGGAAGGGAAGTCCACCCGTACCGTCTCCACCCAGCTCGGTGCCCCGCTCGGGAGCCGTTTCTGGTGGACCTTCTCCCCTTCGATGCCTTCGGGGAACCGGTGCAACATACACGGCCGTTCTCTTAGGGCCCGGACTATGCCCTCTCCGACGCTCAAGTAATAGTTGGCCAGGTCCAGTTTTGTGACCCCAAGGGCGGGGAAATAGATGCGGTCGGGGCTGGAGATCCGGATGCTCCGGCCGTCGACGAAAAGTTCGGCCGGCGGACCGCCCTCAGCCTTAGGCACGGTCCGCGACCGCCCCTCCGCACATCAAGCAGACCCTGGCTTTTCGGCTCATTCGGGGTACCCGCCTCACGTTACAGGCGGCGGGGCCGGCCACGGTCGCCTTAGGTCGCGTCCACGGCGGCCACGGCCCGGGACTTGACGTACGCGCGCGGCTGGCGCAGCCATGTGGCCGCGACTTCCCGACCCGACGGTCGTCCCGGGCAGTGGCGTCGCGTGCCCTCCCAACGCAGGTGCTGGCCGCGACTTGAACGACGACAACCGGAGGTTCGGAGCGGCCGGCCATCCGCGCCAGGCGAATCCACGTACCAGACTGACGTCTCAACTAATTTCGCGGCCAGTGGCCGTGTTGCAGGTCGACATGTTGGCGAACGTCGCCGTTGGGTTCGGGCTCAGCTACGCTCTCGGGTTCGAACGCCAATTACGGGGGTCTGTTGCGGGCGACCGGACCTTCGCTCTCGTCGGCATCTCAGCCGCCGCGATCACCGTAGTGGCGCATACGACTTCACCTCAGGCGATCGCCGGGATCGTCACGGGGATAGGGTTTATCGGCGGCGGTGTTGTCTTCAAGCTGAGGACCGGTTCGGTGCACGGGGTGACCACGGCCGCGACCATTCTGGCTGCCGCCGCCATCGGGATCGTGGCTGGTTTTGGGTACTTTCTCGTCGCGCTCATCATGACCGCCGCCATACTTTTGCTGCTGGAAATCCCGTCGATCCCGTTTCTCAAGTGGGTTGACGCTCGAACCTATATGGGCCATGTTCGCCGCGACCCGGACCTGACGGTGCCCGATCCTTCCTTGGAAGCAGACTCGCCCGGTCCCGGCCCGCCTCGCGAGGACACCAAGGCTCGACCATAGGCAGCCGAGTGGTACCTACGGTCGGGTCACGTGGTGTCGACCCGCTCCACCAGATGCTGGGCAATCGAAGCGTTGCCGTCCACGTCGAGCGCGTCGAAAGAAATGCGGTCGTAGAGGGCTAGAAGAAGGTTGGATGCCGTTCCTCTCAGGGAGACGTCGCCCGTGGCGTGGGCACGGTCGACCTTCCCATCCGGTTCTATGAACCACTCGCCCGCCACGTCGGTGCAGTGAAGGTGAACGGAGCCCGTGAGCGGCTTCGAGTGGTTCACGGCAAAGGGGAGGGTGACAGTGAGGAACTCGTCGATGGAGTCGGACGCCGCCTCCGCGTCAATCGGGTCGGGCATGGTGCTCGCCGCGCTTTGCATGTCCCAGCGGTGCACGGCCGTTTCCTGCACCTCGTGGCGGCGGACAAAGCCGACGTTGTGGAGCGACCCCTCCGGCGCCCAGGTCCATACAGGCACGTCGTCGGGTGTCGACTCCAGTGCAGAGGACAGGTGGTCGAGTTGCGACCGGCCCCACGAGATCAGTTCGGGGTAACTACCCGGGCGGACCGGCTTTTCCGCTTCGACCTGCTTCGGGTCGCTGACGCGCTGATCTACGACCGTAGCCCAGAACCAATGGACCTCGCCGAGGTGCCACACGAGATCGCTGATCGTCCAGTCAGCACAACAGGGCACTCCCAGCGACGGGTCGGCAGTGACCGCCGTGGCATAAAAGAGCTCGCCGTCCTCTCGGATCGATTTAA
>JASHVH010000256.1 GCA_030039575.1 Acidimicrobiales bacterium
TCCCAGCGCCTTGGCTAAGGCAGCTCCTGTCCGTCCTCGGGCTGGCGCTTATGCTGGCAGTACTCGTCCCGCCCGTGATGGGCGCGGCTCGGAAGTACGACTGGGCTGAGGCACTGCAATTTATGGTGTTGGCCCTCGTCGGGCCCGGGCTGTTCGTCGCCGGAGCGCCTTGGGACCGGATCGGGCTGGGCCGGCGAGCCCTGGCATTGGCGAGCGCCCGCCGCCGGCACCCTGAGCGCGTGAGGGGCTTCGCCCTTGTAGGCGCCGGCCTCGCTTGTATGGTCGCGTGGCGGCTGCCGGCCGCTGTCAACCGGCTGCACTCAGGGGGCTGGCCGTTGGCGGTGGAGGCGGTAAGCCTGTTCGTCGCCGGGACGGTCCTCTGGCTCGAGTGCGTGACGTCCCCGCCGCTCGTCCCCCGGTCGACCCGACCCATCCGGATCGCCCTTTGCGCTCTCAGCATGTGGACGATCTGGGTGCTGGCGTACCTGGTGGCGATGTCGAAAGGCGACTTTTTTCAGGCCTACCACCACGGGGCCGGCGTGGGCCTCAGCCTGGCCATGGACCAGCAGCTCACTGCGGGGGTCATGTGGGCACTGGCGGCGACGTGCTTTGTCCCGCTCATCTTCTGGAACCTGCTCGAATGGCTCCACAGCGAAGAAGACCCGGACGAGGAGCTCCAGCGGTTGGTACGGGAGGAGCGGCGGCGGGCTTTGCCCCCTCACCCCACGCTCTAACTGTCGCGTCTAGCCTGCGCGATCCGGGGCCGACGACCGAAACCGCTGCAGCTTGAGCCCATTGTCTTGGCCTGCGTGGGCACGTTATTGAGCCCGGGGCGCGCTGGCAAGAGCCCAAGTCTCAATAGGAAGTCCTACGAGGAAACGGACGCGTGGACCTTGGCCAGGTTGAGCGCCGGCAGGTGGGTCTGGAGCAGAGAATCGGCGGCCCCGAGCTCGGACTCAGCCTGGTCGCGGTCGTGGGTGAGCACCTGTTCGAAATGGGCCAACCGCCCTTTGGCTGTCGTGTCGGACGGGTTGGAGTCGATGACCTGGATCTCCTCTATGGCCGCAAGGGCGTCCGAGGTGGCCCACAAGGTCACGGTGTTCACCACCTGGCCCATGTACTTGCCAGACGCAGACCCGGGGATGTCTATGTCCGAGAGCTCGTAGATGCTGTCGTCTGTGTACGAGCAGGCGTTCTGGTCGTCCTGTAGAAGCCCCGGGGCCTGCTTTACCTCGGAGGCCGTAAGGGTACCGGCGCTCAGGTCGTGGTAGATGGTCAAGGACTCGCCGAGGGCGTAGCTGCACGGCCCGATGTCGGTGTTGACCTGGGACATCACGCTGGTATCGTCCGTAATCTGCCCGGCCCGTGAATCATGCCCGGGAAGGTCTGTCAACACCGTGACAACCACCACAACGACCAACGCCGCGGACACGAGCCAGGCCCGGCGTTTGTACCAGGGGGAACCCCTTTCCTCCGGGTCGGCTCCGTACGCCGTGGCCGGCGCCGAGGTACCCCCGCCGGCACCATTGCCCGCGCTGGTCCCGCTAGGCGCCGTCACGCTCGCCCCCGTAACAGGGATTTGGCCTGGTCGGCGATACCGGCCGACCACGCCGCCTCAGCACTTGCGGGCAGGCTGAACAGGCCCGAGGTGCTTTCATTGGCAAATGGAGTGGCACGAAGGCGCAGTCGTCCGGAAGGGTCGATGAAGTACAGGAAATCATTATGCGAGACCATGCCGGTGTCGCGCTGCACGTCAATGGAGATCCCGTAGGACGTCCACACCGTGTTCAGTTGAGACAAAGAGCCGGTCAGGAAGTACCAGGCGGGCGAGGGAGCACGGCCCGCCGCCTCCGCCGGCCTGGCCGCCGAGGTGCTCAAGGCCAAGGGGTCGGTATTGACCGTCACCATGGCCACCCTGGGAGCCAGAGGCCCGAGGTCGGCATAGGCCCGCGAGAGCTCTTTTTCGAGGACAGGGCAAATGTCGTCGCAGGCGGCATCAAAAAACGACAGCACCACGACCTTTCCCCGCAGGCTTGCCAATGAGACCGGCCGCGCGTACTGGTCGGTGAGCGAGAAACCGGGTGCGGCGGCCACGTTCAGACGTTCCAGGCCCATGAGCGCAGACTGTGAGGCCGACAACTGGGGCGACTGCGGCGACTGTGGGGCGGTCGCGCCCGCATTGGCACCCTGGGCACCTGCCGGCGTCGTTTGCAGCGGCGGCGGGTAGTTGGCTGGGAGTGTCGTCGTTGTCGAACTGCCAACGGGGCCGGGGAAGAAGTGGTCGAGGACCACGCCTCCGAGCCCAATGGCGGCCAGCGAGACCAGGAATATCGCGATGACCTTGCGAGGTATCTTGCTGGGCCCGCTGGCAAAGGCGGCGGCGCGGTCGGGGACCTGGACCTCCGTCCCGGTCCCTGGCTGGTCCCCTGGTTCTGCCGCCGAGGCCGCCGTCCCCGCACCGTTTGGCCCCGCTCCGTTTGACCCAGCACCGTTTGGCCCGGCTCCGTTTGGCCCGGCTCCGTTTGGCCCCGCACCATCTGTGCCCACGCTATTTGGCCCGGCCGGTGCCCCGGCCCGGTCGGCCTCACTCACCCGTCGTTCGTCCCAGAGGGCCAGAGACGTGGAGCATCTTGTCGAACACTGCGCTGGCTCCGCCTTCCTCTGCCATGGCCCGCCTGAACAGCAGTGACAACGCCGGGAGGGCCCAGAAGTCCCCACATACCCACAAGATGGCGGCGCCAATTTGCTGGCTGGCGAAAGGTGACAACGTGACGCCGGGAAGGTGGTCGTACACGGGGTACAGGGAGTGGTTGGTGAAGATGCTGAGGGCCATGGCCAGGAAGATCATCACCACATTGGTGCCGAGGATGGCGCCGATCTGCGCGCCGGTCCCCAGCTTGGGCTTGATGGGGTAGGAGGGGATTATCTGGAGCCAGAACAGCACCCCGGTGACGAAGAAACTGGCGTGCATCAGCCATATATGGACGTACCGGTTGGTCTCCGCCAGGTCGAACAGCGCGGGTACATGCCAGATGACCATTACAAGGTTGAACAACACGATCGCCACCCAACCGCCCGTGAGGAAGCGCCCCAGGCCTCGCAGGGGCCGGGCCCAGTTGTCGAGCAGGACGGCCCGCATGACGGGCCGCCTCATCCCCACCGGGAACCCGTGGACGAGAGGCAGCCAGGGGGCCCCGGCGACGATGAGGATCGGAGCGAAGAACATGATCAGGATGTGCTCGATCATGTGGACGAAGAAGTAATAGTCCGCCCAGTAGTCGATAGGGGAAACGACCGCCAGCAACAACACCGCCAGGCCGGCGTAGAACAGGAGCGAGCTGATCCGCCGCTTACGGGATCTCTCCGGCCGAGACCTTCGCTTCAGGTTGTGGAGCCCGAGCTCGTGGAGCACTACGACAAAAGCGACCACGATGAGGAACGGGTCGAACGACCAATGGTCGGTGACGTAACTCACGACGAACCGAGCGACGGTCGAGCCGGCCCGACGGCGCTCTCAACGGCGCGGGCCAGGGTGGCCTGGCGGAAAAGGGTGGCGCGGAAGGCAGGGACGACCGAGGGGTCGTTTTCGTTGAGCCCTTCACCTATGCCAGGCATGACGACCTACCCCCTTGGGTGACCGCCGGGATTTGCCCACATACGCGGCAACCCTCTCTTGACTCCCGCGACCGAGCTTACAGGGCGGCTACAACCGCCGGGAAACGGCCCCGCACCACGTCAGAGCACCGCTGCGGCCTAGGAGGCTCCACCACTGGCCCGATGTTGGGCGACCGAGCCCTCCCCGGGCTGGCAGGATTGGACGGTGTAGTGCTGCCTCAAGAGCCGTTCCCGACGGGTTGCCGGCCGGACAACCCTGAAATGCGGGAGGGCCCCGAGCCTCAACGGGGCCAACGTCGTCTGTCGTGGCACTAGAAAGGAGAGATCTTGGCGAACACACAAGCTCACGTCGGTGTCGAGGTGGGTGACGGCCTCGTGGCTCGGTTTGGCGAAGCGTTACTGCTGGTGGTCGAGCCCGGCCAGCACCGGGAGCGGGCGGAAGACTTGCTCGAGGCCGTCGAGGCCGCCGCCTCCGAACCCGCCGCCTCCGCAGCCGTGCCCTCGGGTATGAACATCGCTCACCGGTTGGCCACGGTCGTCGCCGGGTACGAACCGGGGACCGTGCCTCCCTTCGGGGCCGTCGCCCCCTTGGGCGAGGGGTACGTGGTCCTGCTGCACGGGCGGGTCTCGGCCGAAATAACCAGTCACCTGGGTGTGGTCCAGCTGTCAGGGGACCAAGCGGTCACGTGGGTCGACCACAAGGTCGAGGTCCCGCTGGACCGCCTGAGCGTGACCAGCGGTGGTCACCCTGTCCAGGTGGACCCCATGTCGGACCTTCGGTCCGGCCTGGTGCCGGGCAACGGTTTCGTCGTAACCCCTGGTAGGCCGGCCGGTGACCAGCTGCCGTCGTCGGCGGGAGCCTCGCCGGCGGGAACGAACAAGGTGGGTACGGCCAGGAGCACCGCCGTCCCGGACGAGCCTGCTCAGGCCGGCGAGGCGGGGTTGCGCCGGGGCACCGAAGCGCTCGGGGCGACCATCGGCCATCTGGTCGGCACGGACGGCAAACGCATCCCCCTGGACCGGGCGTACGTGCTGGGCCGTGAACCGGAAGCCGACCCGGCGGTGCAGAGCGGGGCGGCCACGCCCGTCAGGCTGGAGGACGATGAGAACCTCATCTCGCGGGTCCACAGCTACATAACCGTCGAAGCCGGGGAGGTGTCGCTGAAGGATGCGTCTTCGGCCAACGGTACCTTTGTCGCCGCTCCGGGCGACGAGACGTGGGCGCGGGTCGGCGACGAACCGGTGGCACTGCCGCCGACGTGGAGCATGCGGGTAGGGAACCAGGTTTTCACCTACGTGGCGACGGCTACCGAACCCTAGGGGACAACCCGGTGGCCCGGTCGAGTGACGCCGCCGGCACGGCGAACAGCGGAGCTCTCGCTTTCCTGGTCGCTTGGCCCGGCAGCAGCGACGAGCGGTCCGTGCCCATCGTCGACCACCTTTTCATCGGCCGCGAATGCAACGGCATCGACGACGAGCACCGGTTCCTTATCGACGACGCCTCGGTCTCCCGGGCCCACGCAGAGGTTCACCTGGACGCCGCCCAGGACCAGGCCTGGCTGGTCGACCGGAGCACCAACGGGACCTGGCTCAACGGGGCCCGTATGGAACGGTCCGTCCCGGTCCGGGTAATGCCAGGCGACCGGGTCCAGGTCGGGCCGGTCGAGTTCCAGTTCTTTTCCCGCCATTTTTCCGACCCTGCCGAGCTCGACTCCAGGAGGACGGTACGCCAGGTCCACATGAGCGAACTGGCGATGGCGGTCGGGGACATCGTTTCCTTCTCGACCGTCTCGGAGTACACAGACGGGGCCGTCCTGCTCGAAAGTATTGACCGTCTTTACTCGGGTCTTCGCAAGCTCTTGAGCGCCCATCGGGGGACGCTGAGCAATTATGTGGGCGATGCGTTCTTCGCTACGTGGGAGACGGAAGGTGCGCCCGAGGCGGTGGTTTCGGCGGTCAGCTTTGCGCTCGAGGCGGCCGCCGGCGTACGAGAGGTGGCGCCCTCGCTGCCTTTGCGAGACCCGGACGGGGCGCCGGTCCGTATGGGCTTCGGCATCGGCCTGGGCCGGGCCGCCGTAAGCATGATGGCCGGGGCGATCGTCACGGTGCTCGGTGACGCGACGAACGTAACGTTCCGCTTGTCCGGCCTCGCCTCTCGCTCAGGATGGCCCGATGTAGTGGTGACCGACGCCGTGCACGATCTGACGGTGGGACAGTTTTCCTTCTCCGGGCCGGCCGAAGTGGAGGTCAAGGGGAGGGCCGGCAAAGTCAAGGTCTTCGGTGTAGCGCCGGCCGGTCACACAATCCCCTACCCCACCTGAGCGCGGCCGGCGGCACTGAGGACGGACAGGTCACCTCCGCGCAGGGCCGCCAGCGAGGCATCACCGATATAGGTCCCCTTCTTGACGGCGGCCAGGATGGAGGAGAAATCCTCAGGGTGGTGCCCGAGCACCAAACCTCCGGCCAGCCTCCCGTCCGAGATGACCATGCGCCGGTACGACTGGCGGGCGGGGTTGTCGATGACGACCAGTTCGTCGCCGGGCCCCGGCTCGACTCGCCCGATCGACGACAATTCGATGCCGGCTCCTTTCAAGATGCAGGCAGGGATCTCAGCCTTGAGGCTCTCGTCACCGCCGAGGGCGTTGACCGCCGCCACTTCCCCCTGCTTGGCCGCTATCGGCCACAGCCCGAGGACGAGGCCATCGTGCTCAGCCACGTCCCCGGCGGCGAACACGCCCTGTGCAGAGGTTTGCATGCGGTCATCGACCAACACCCCCCGGTTGACCGAGATACCTGCTTTTCGGGCCAGCTCGATGTTCGGCCTGATCCCTATGGCACCGAGG
>JASHVH010000257.1 GCA_030039575.1 Acidimicrobiales bacterium
AGGCGGTCGAAGATGAAACCGAGCACGCCCATCTACCTCGCCTGCGGGGCCGTGATCGCCGCCATTTTCGTCGTCCCGCTGGTTTGGGAGATCCTGCGCTCGTTCCAGGCCCCTGGCGCCATCGTCTCGCCCCCATCGCTCAAGAACTTTTCGAACATGAGCGTCTCCAACTACACCAAGCTGCTCAAGACAGATCACATCCTGCGCAACGTCGAGAACAGCCTCGTCGTCGCCGTAGCGACGGCCGCGGCCACGGCCATCGTGGCGACCCTGGCAGGGTACGGCTTTGGGCGGTTCAAGTTCCGGGGCTCGGGGACCGTGTTCGGCCTGGTGCTCCTCGGGTTCATGGTCCCGTTCCAGGCCGTCATCGTGCCCCTTTTCCTCGAGCTGAAGACGTTCCACTTGCTCAACACGCTCCCTGGCCTGGTCGTGTTCTACACCGCGTTCAACCTCCCGTTCGGGACCTACTTGATGCGTAACACTTTCAGAGAAGTGCCGAACGAGCTGACGGACTCGGCGAAGGTCGATGGCGCCTCTGTAATGACGACCCTCACCCGGGTATTGCGGCCGCTGATAATCCCCGGTATTGCTACTACGGTCCTTTATGCCTTCCTATTCTCTTGGACCGAGTTCCTGGGGGCACTCACGTTCACTACCAACGACGCCATCTACACGCTCCCGGTGGCGTTGGTCAACGTCGAGTCGAGCGACACGTACGGGGGCATCGATTACGGCGTGCTCGTCGCCGGCGCCGTCATTGCCATGATCCCGTGCATAATCATCTATGTCGCGCTGCAGCGTTATTACGTGCGCGGGCTCGTTTCCGGCGCTGTGAAGGGCTGACAGTGGCCCCGCCAAACCGCGCCGGAGCTCTGGCGGCGTCATCGAGGAGACAAAACGGCGGCGAGAAAGTACCGGACGGCCGGGACAAAGTACCGAAGGGCCGTGACAGGTCGCCGGACGGTAACGCCAAAGTGCCGGCTCGTGCCAAGGCGCCGAACCGGGAGAAGGCACCGAAGGGCCGCCGCGCCGCCGGGCCGCCAGAGGGCCCGGAGCAGGCGTCGCCGGCCCGGCGACCGACGCCGACGATCACCGACGTCGCCGCTCTCGCCGAGGTCTCCATAGCGACTGTTTCCAAATCTCTGAACGGTCGTCCGGGAGTGAACGTGACCACTAGGGCTCGCGTCCTGGAAGCGGCCGAGGCGCTCGGCTTCCAGTCCAACGCGTTGGCCCGTAGCCTCCTGACCGGCAGGAGCTATACCGTCGGTTTGATCACAAACGATAGTTATGGCCGATTTACCATGCCGGTCCTGCTCGGGGTGGAGGACACATTGCAGTCAGGGCAACTGGCCGTCCTGCTTTGCGATGGCAGGGACGACTCCATCCGCGAGCAGCATTATGTGAAAACGCTCCTCGCTCGAAGAGTGGACGGGATCATTGTCACCGGCCGCCGGAGCGACCCGAGGCCGCCCATCGCCCGGGACCTGCGGGTCCCCGTCATCTACGCCATGAGCGAGTCAGCCGACCCGAACGACGCTTCCATCCTGCCCGACGACGAGGGCGGCGGGTTGCTGGCGGTACAGCACTTGCTGGCGACCGGCAGGGCCAGCATTGGCCATATCAGCGGGCCTGAATCGTTCCGCGCCGCCCGGCTGCGGGCCGCCGGGGCCGAACAAGCGCTCAAGGGGGCCGGGTTGACCCTGGCCGGCGGAGAACCGCTGTACGGCGAGTGGAGCGAGGTCTGGGGCCGCCAGGCCGCCCGTATCCTGCTGCGGGCGGCGCCGGACACCGACGCCGTTTTCTGCGGGAGCGACCAGATCGCCCGGGGCGTGTCCGACGCGGTACGGGAGCTCGGGTACCGCATACCGGATGATGTCTCGGTGGTGGGATTCGACAACTGGACCGTCATGGCTGAAGCCGCCCAGCCGCCGCTGACGACGATCGACATGAACTTGGCCGAGGTCGGTCGACTGGCGGCGGAGGTGCTCCTGTCGGCCATCGCCGGGCACGCTGAGCGAGGCACTCGAACCGTACCCAGCCGCCTGGTCGTGCGCGCCTCCACGTGAGCGCCTGCCTGAACGGCACGCGGGGAGTTGGCCGAGCCGGCCCCAGAACGCCGGCCGGCCCGGCCTTGACGTACCTCTAGCCCGTCATGCCCCCCAACAACAGGCCGCTGCGCCAGTAGCGCTGAAGCACTAAGAACATGAGGATCAGCGGCGTGATGGTCACCATGCCGGCCGTTATGGTCAAGACGGTGAAGTCTTCGGTGCTGCCGGCGATGTTGGTGTGGTTCATCCAGATCGCCAGGCCCTGCGTCAGTGTGTAGAGCCTGGCGCTGTTGTTGACGATGAACGGCAAGAAGTAGTTGTTCCAGGCCGCCACGAAGTTGAGCATGAAAACCGTTACCAGCGCGGGGACCATGAGCGGGACCGCCACCCGCAAGAAGATCCTGGCCTCGCCGGCACCATCGATCCTGGCCGCGTCCAGCATTTCCTGCGGCACCGAGCCCCCCGCGTACACCCGCATGAGGTAGACACTTACGGGGCTCACCATGAAGGGGATGAATATGCCTGGCGCGGTGCTGTCCAGGTGGACCTTGGCGTACACCAGGTAAAGGGGGACGGCAAAGGCGGCGATCGGTATGAGCAGGGCCGCCATTATAAACAGGAACAAGGCAGTGCGGCCCCGGAAGTTGAAGCGGGCAAAGCCGTAACCGGCCATAGCCGACAGCACGGTCGCCCCCACCGCGCCGGCGGCGGCGTAGATAGCCGTGTTCTCCATCCACTGCAAGAACGAACCCGATTCATCATTGGAAAAAACGTCCTTCAAGTTGTCCCACAGCACGAATGGCCCGGCGAACCAAAACCCGAACGTGGAATTGAGGTTTGGGACCGTCTTGGTCGAAGAGACGAAGATCCACCAGATCGGGATGAGCGTGAAGACGGCGAACAGGGCGCAGAGCAGGGTGACGATGTTCACGGTGCGCCGCCGGACGCCGTACAACCGCAGCGGGACCGCGTCATTTGCCCGCCGGCTGGCTCGCCGGGACGGCCGAGCCGTAACCGGGCGGTTCAGGACGGCAGTGCTCATATGACGGCTCCCTTCCGGCGTTGCGAGAATAAGAACACCCCGGAGATGATGATGATGACCAAGGCCAGGACGACGGCGATAGCGGCGGCGAAGTTGTAGAACTGGGCCGAGAACGCTTCGTTGTACATGTACAAGGTGGGGGTGTAATTGGACGAGACGTTGGGGGCGATCGGGGCCAGGAGGTACGGCTCGGTAAAGAGCTGGAGGGCGCCTATCACGTTGATTATGACCACCAGGATGATGGCCGGGCGAATTATCGGCAGCTTGATACGAGTGACGATGCGGCTGAGTTTCGCCCCGTCGACCACCGCCGATTCCACCACCTCCCGGGGGACTGACCTGAGCGCCGTGTAGAGGATAATGATGGTCAGGCCGGTCCACTCCCAGATGGCGATCAGCACGATGACGCCGAGCAAATGGCCGGGCCCGAAGAAGTTGGGGTTGGGGAGGCCGAGGTCGGCAAAGATCTTGGGGAAGACGCCGACTTGGGTTTGCAACATGGAACCCCACATCGACGTGGCTACGACGGCAGGGACGGCGAAGGGGAGGAAGAAGACCGTCCGGAAGAAACCCCCGAACCGAGATACTCCCAGGTCGAACATAGCCGCAAAAAAGGCGGCGATGATTATCATTATGGGGACCTGGATGGCGGCAAAGAGAATGGTCCGTCCCATGCCGGTCCAGAAGGCGCCGGACGTCAGGGCCTCGGTGTAATTGGCAAACCCACTGAACACCGTCCCACCAATCAGCCGGGTGGTAAAAAAGCTGGTGTAAACGGCGTAGATGAGCGGTACGACCAGGAACATGACGAACACGACGATAAACGGGAGGACGAACCACAGGCCTCGGCGGTCCCGGCGTCGTTGAAAGGCGCTGTGCCGCCTCAAAGTGGTGCGCCCTGACGTTTCCGGCCGAGCCGGCCGCACCTCCCTCTGTTGCTCTACCCCGCCTACAGCGACCTGGGCCAATTTGCCCTCCCACGCTCGAGGTGAGGACGAGGTGCTCGACCGTGAGCCTCTGCCGGCTCCTCGCCCCTCCATGGACTTGTGACAACGATACCTGGAGCTAGGCGGTGGGGGCCTAGATGCCCCCACCGCCTCGGCTGCATTTGACTATGGCTGGTAACCCCGGCCCGCTCTTCCTGGGCCCGGGACGAGCCGGTTAGGTGCTGACCTGGAAGCCTTGCTGCTTGGCGTAGGTGACCATGTCGTTCTGCAGCAGCTGGAAGTACTGCGGGATGGTCTGCGTGCCGGCAAAGAACTTGGCCGCCCAGGCGGTCGTGCTGTTGAGGAAGTAGGTCATGAAGGGCGGCCAGGTGATGGCCGGGATCTTCGGCGCGGTCTTGGCCGGGTTGGCGAACAAGGCCGTGCCCTTCTCCAACATCGGGATGGTCAAGCTCGACATCGCCGGAGCGGCCAGTTCGGGCTTGTACGTCGGGAACAGCAATGACGGCGAAGTGACCGCGATGTTCCAGGACTGGCTCGATGCGGTCAGCCATTCGGCGAACTCAGCCGCCTGAGCCGGGTACTTGCTCTCACTGAAGACCGGGTAGGTTGAACCACCCCAGTTGCCAGATGACGTAGTGCTGCCGGGCAGGGCAGCTTGGACCCAGTGGCCGGCCGACTTGCTGGTCACGTAGCTGGCGAAGTACGACGGGCCCCAGGCCGAGGTGGGCCATGTGAGGTAAAGGCCGTCGTTCAAGCCCTCGAAGAAGGGGCTGTTGCTCGAGAAGCTGTCGTTGACGTGGGCAATGTCGCCCGAGTTCACCAAGTTCTGCCAGTAGTTGGCGAAGGCCATCTGCGCTTTACCGGTGAAGTCGATGGTGACCTTGCTACCCCCGTCCCACACGAACGGCCAGGCTCCCGCTTGCTGCATGAGGGACAGCACCCACTGGCCATCCCCTGCGGCGAAGTCCCCGAAGTAAGCCTTCGGGTCGGCTGCGTGCACCTTCGCGGCGTCGGCCGCAAATTGCGACCATGAGGTGGGCGGGGTGCTAACGCCCAGCTTCGACAGGGCTCCCTTGTTGAAGAGCAACCCCATCGACCCACCGTCCATCGGCATGGCCCATATGGAGCCCTTCTGGCTGACCTCCGACCATGCCCAGTAGACGAAGTCTTTGGCGTACTTGCCCGCCCCGTACGGGGCGAGGTTGGTGACGTAATGCAGGACCTCGAAGGACGGCAGGACGTCGAACTCGATCTCGGCCACGTCCGGTGCCCCGGAATGCGCCTTCAAAGCGTTGAGGAGCGGGATGTACTCACCCGAACCGCCGACCTTGGTCACGAAGTCGACGCAGATGCTCGGGTGGGTCTGGTTGAACACGTCCACCATTCGGTACATCCCCGGTACCCAGCCCCAGAACGTAATGGGCGTCGCGCCTGACTTGCAGTACGACGTGGTGTTAGTGCTGTAGGTGGCGGCGGAGGCCCCGGCTACCATACTTGGCCCGAAAGCCAACAGCGACGCAGAAAGCGCCACGGCTGAGGCACCGCATAGTGATTTCCTTAGCAACACATGACGCCCGTGGCGCCTGTGGCCATCATTATAAATCATCCAAATAACTCCTATCCTGGTGGGACACATTCTGGAAGTGTCGCTTAAACGAGGACTCGTTCCTCTCGTGTATTTCCGGTCCTAAGGTCCCCCGCGGCCGCCCTGGCTAGGCGGCGGGCGCGCTGTCGTTTTGAGCTGCGGTGAACACCCCCTTTCTCGACAGGCCACTTTTGCCGTGAAGACGCCTGACGTTGCTCATAACCCCATCTCTATTGGCGCCTCGATGACTGTGAAAGAGCCAGGCGGGAGAGCCAAGGTCATCCGGTCCCCCTTCGCCTGTTCCGAGCCATCCTCCAGACGGACTTGCGCCAACCCCGGTACAGGTCCCCCGGTCATTTGTCCGCCGGCAGTCAAGATCCTGATGCGCGCCTCACCGCTGAACGAGGCATCGCGAAGGCGCACCTCAAGCTGCGGGAAACTTTCCCTCGCCCGGTTGACAAGCGTCACCGACAGACGGCCGCCCCCGGAGTCGGCGGTGGCGGCCGCGTCTATGCCGGCAAACGGCCCGAGATCTTGGAACCGGGTATGCCAACGGTCGGGTTCGGGGGCGAGCGGCTCCGGCACTGTTGGCACCGACACCGCCACACTCACCGCCTCGTCGAGGGCGGCTTCCGAGTGGAGCAGGAAGGGGTAATAGATGGGCTGGGTGGCCGCTCCGGCCGCAGTGGTGACGATCGGGGCAATGGCGTTCACCATTTGGGCCAGGTTGGCCATCTTCACCCAGTGGCAATGGCGGATGAAGATATTGAGGTAGGTGGCGACGGCAAGGGCGTCGTCGAAGTTGTACCGCTCCTCGAGGGCCCCGTCATCAGTGCGGTACCAAACGTTCCACTCGTCATAGGCAATGCCGGGGACGTCGCGGAGGCCGCGGTTGTAAGCCGCCCTCGACAAGAAGGTCGAAGTGTAAGAAATGGCCCGCTCTGCCTGGTGCGGGCTGAGCACGTTCGTCCAATAGTCGGCCGAGCCCGTGTAGATGTGCAGTGAGTGCAGGTCAACCAGGCCTGCCAGGCCGTCAATGACAACCCGGTCCCATTCGCCCCAGCCATTTTCCCCGCAGCTCACCAACTTTATGTGCGGGTCGGCGCGGCGAAGCGCTTTGGCCCAACGCGAGGCCAGGGTTACGTACTCCGGGGCGGCGAGCTGGCCCACCTGCCAGTCGCCGTACATCTCATTGCCGAGGCCCCAGTAAATGACCCCGTAGGGCTCCTCGTGCCCGTTGCGACGGCGCTGCTCGCCCCAATAGGTAAGGGCCATGGAATTGCAGTACTCAACCCAGCCCAGAGCTTCAGACAGGTCGCCCGTCCCCATGTTCAGGCAGATATAAGGGGCCACCTGGAGTTCGGCGCAGTACGCCAGGAACTCGTCGGTCCCGAAGTGATTGTCCTCGACCCCGCCCCACGCCAGGTTGGGCCGCGCCGGCCGCGATGAGACCGGGCCAACCCCGTCAGTCCAGTGGTAGTTCGAGGCAAAGTTCCCCCCGGGCCAACGGAGGACGGAAAGGTTGAGGGGACGCAAGAGTTCCAGGACGTCACGACGGAACCCACGGCTGTCGCTCAGCGGCGAACCTTCATCGAACAGGCCCCCGTTGATGCAGCGGCCCAGGTGCTCCACGAAGCCACCAAAGATGCCCCGGTCAATGCGCCCCACTCGCTGAGCAGGGTCGACCGCGACGTACGTAGCTCCTCCCGGATGGCCCGGCCCCGCTTCCCCATTAGGCGGCATGTGAACGTTCACCCATTAGTCATGCAGAAGCGATGATGAGGGGCTCCGGTAATGCCAATCTCCCGAAGCTGGGATGGGCTTGTGCAAGGCAACGTACCTCCCCTGGTTACCTCTCAGTGCCACCCGTTTGAGGCAAACAAACGTAGGCTTATGACCTTGATTACCTGGGCCGCTCGGCCCTTTCCCCGGCTAGCACGCCGGCGACGGAACTCCCTTTATCCCTCCCTCAAGTCCTGACCATTTGACTCTTTGGGAACGCTAACATCCCGTCCCTCCCGATTGCAAGGCAGGGCCGTCACGATGTGGGCAGCGCCGGCCTCACCCGCCCCCGGCGGTCCGTCCCGCTGGCCCGCCGGCCAGAACGAAGTGCTTGACGTGCAGAGGGCAGTGCAGGCTGCATCCGGGCCAATTTCGCGCCAAGCGTGTGTACTGAGCACTCCCAGCGCTCAGACGACCGCACCCAAGCGGCGGATGGTGAGCTACCACCCGCCGCCAGCCCGCCCAATGTGCCTTCGGTCCAGGTCCCGTTAATCTCCCTCACCCACGCGCGGGAGCACTTCCCCAGTCGGGCGAGGCCTTGGGGCCCGCTCACCCTGGCGTCGGATGTGACCGTTCACCGAACGGGCTCGGTCGGCTCTCGGCCCGGCAACAAGGGCAGGGAGCGCGCCCGCCGGCCTGGGCAGCAACTTAGGAGCAAGCAGTAATGCTTTGGCCGGTGACGTTAGGCCCTCACCAGTTTGCTTTGTGACAGGCCAGGTTGTGGCTCCGGGCATGCCCGGGTGGTTGCCGTTGTGTTTAATGCAGGCGGAGGGATAAATCGGCCGCCGTACGGCTCTCCCCAAACTTGGCGGCCAAAATTGTCCAGCCGATTGGGAACGCTAACATTATCCCCGTATGATGGCAAGCCGTGGAGGCAGCAGCGGGGCTGGGTGCTAGCGTTCCCAGCCGTTCTTCCCGGCCTGGAGCCTGGCCGAAGGCCTTTCCCGGTGTGCGCCGGGCCAGGGGGGAACGGCGTTGACGGCTAACAACCGCGGCCCGAACGGCCAGCGGCTGCCGGAACCCAACGGGGAGAGCGAAAGGCGGCCGTCGATTGCGGACGTCGCCAGTTTTGCCAGAGTTTCTCACCAGACGGTCTCCAGGGTCCTAAACGACAACCCCAGCGTCGGGGACCTGACCCGGGCGCGGGTGCTGGCTGCGATAGACCAGCTCGGCTACCGGCCCAACATCGCGGCCCGGGCTTTGGCCAGCGGGCGGTCGAAGACCCTCGGTGTGGTGGCCATGGACACCACCCGGTACGGGCCGGTGTCGACGTTGTACGGTTTCCAGCTGGCGGCCCAGCAGCACGGTTATTTCGTCTCGGTCGTGGCTGTCCATGCGATCGACCGCCAGTCCGTGCGGGAGGCCGTCCGGTGGCTGACCAGTCAATCGGTAGAAGGTTTGGCCGTCATCGCCCCGTTCACGTCGGCCCATGACGCCTTGTCCTCCCTGCCCACCGGCACGCCAGTGGTGGCCGTAGAAGGCGACCCCGAGGCAAATATGTCTGTAGTAACGGTCGACCAGGTGGCCGGGGCCAGGCTCGCCACCGAGCACCTGCTCGGCGCCGGCTATGGCACGGTTTTCCACGTGGCCGGCCCACCGGAATGGCTGGAGGCCAGGGCTCGCTCTGAAGGCTGGCGGGCCGCGCTGCACAGTGCGGGGGCCGACGTCACCCCTCCGTTGTCCGGTGACTGGACGGCGCGCTCGGGGTACCAGGCGGGCCAGGTCCTCGCTCAGGTACCCGACGCCAGGGCCATATTCGTGGCTAACGACCAGATGGCAATGGGCGTTCTTCGTGCTTTGCACGAACGGGGACGGCGAGTCCCGGAAGAGGTGGCCGTGGTGGGCTTCGACGACACCCCGGAGTCCGCCTATTTCATCCCTCCCCTCACTACCATCCGTCAGGACTTCAAGAGGGTGGGCCGCGCCGCGGTCCAGCTATTGGTGGACCAGTTGACTACCGGAGCCAAAAGCCAGGAACGGGTTGTCATCAACCCGGAGCTGGTATGCCGGGAGTCGAGCGTGGCCGTCCCCTCTCACGATTAAGCCGGAAAGCCCTCGCCAACGCCCCCAGGGACGTCTTGACAGATGTCGCAACAGCTATAGCGTCACTTGGAAGCCTGTCACTGGTAGGCGAGCCCAGGCCGCCCTAGCCTGTTTTTTCCCGAGATGGCAAAGGGCCGAGATGGTAAAGGGGTCGTTATGGACCAGTTGGGACAACCGCGGTTCAATGGCGTTTACGTGGCCGCGTCCACGCTTTTCCGTAGCGATGGGTCGGTAGACCTGGACGCATGCCAAGCTCACTTCGCTCGCTTAGCCGAGGCAGGTGTGGCGGGGTTGGTCCCCAACGGTTCGCTCGGTGAGTACGAGGCACTCACAGAGGACGAACGGGGCGGGGTGGTCAAGTCCGCTATGGACAGCGCCGGGAAACTGGTAGAGGTCGTCCCCGGTGTGTCGGGTAAATCGGCCGCCGAGGCGAGACGGTGGGCCGAGCACGCCGCCCAGGCCGGCTGCCGTGCCGTCATGTGCCTTCCTCCGACCTCGCACGCCCCCACGGCCGACGAGGTGTTCGCCCACTTCCAGGAGGTAGCAAGCGTCGGGCTGCCGGTCATCGTGTACAACAACCCGTACTCGACCAGGGTCGACCTCACTCCTGCGCTACTGGCCCGGCTGGCCGAGATAGAGGAAGTAGTCGCGGTGAAGGAGTTCTCCCAGGACATCCGGCGCGTCGCCGCCATCCGACAGGCCGCCCCCCGCCTCGAAGTTATCTGCGGGTGCGACGACACCTTGGTGGAAGCGGTGTTCATGGGGGCGACGGGTTGGATCGCCGGTTTCGCCAACGCCTTCCCGCGTCAATCTGTGGAACTGTTCGAGCTCTGCGTCGCCGGCCATTGGCCCGAGGCTATAGAGCGCTACCTTGCCTTCCTGCCCCTCCTGCGCTGGGACGCAGACCCACGGTTCGTACAGGCCATAAAGCTGGCCCAGGAGGAGGTGGGGTGGTACGGCGGCCCCGTCCGCCTGCCACGCTTGGCGCTGCCGGCCGCCGACGCCGAAGAGGTGCGCGCTTCCGTGCGCCGTTACCTGGCGGTGGCTTGATGCGGTCGCGCCTGGTGATCACGGCCGTCGACAGCCATACGGAGGGGATGCCGACGCGGGTGGTCACGTCGGGGGTGGGCGAGTTGCCGGGCAAGACGATGGCGGAGCGGCGCCTGTACATGATGAACGAGCGGGACGACCTCCGTACCCTGCTCATGCACGAACCACGCGGCCACAGCGCCATGTCCGGAGCGGTGCTCCAGCAGTCCACCCGGCCTGATGCCGACATCGGGGTCGTCTTCATCGAGGTGACGGGGTGCCTGCCGATGTGCGGCCACGGGGCCATGGGTACGGCGACGGTGCTGGTGGAGACGGGGATGGTCCCCGTCAAAGAGCCGATAACGGTCATCCGCCTCGACACGCCGGCCGGGGTGGTCGAAGCCGCCGTCGAGGTAGAGGGCGGCCGGGCCAAGAGCGTCACCATCCGGAACGTCCCCGCCTACATGCATTTACGTGACGTCACGGTGCAAGTCCCGGGGACGGGCGGCGTGGTCCTGGATGTGGCGTGGGGCGGGAACTTCTATGCCCTGTTGCCGGCTTCGTCGATGGGGCTGGCGGTGCGGCCGGCTCTCCATGACGAGCTCGTACGGGCAGGCCTGGCGGTAATGGCGGCCGTCAACGAGCAGCTGACGTTTGCCCATCCCGAACAGCCGTTCATCGATTCATGCCACCACGTCGTGTTCACCGAGCCGGGTGACGAGACCGTCTCGGGCCGCGCCGCCGTCGCCATCCACCCCGGGTGGTTGGACCGCTCGCCATGCGGGACCGGGACGAGTGCCCGCATGGCGCAGCTCTATGCCCGCCGCGAACTTGGCCTCGACCAGGACTACGTCCACGCCTCGGTCCTCGGGACCCGTTTTGTCGGCCGGCTCGTTGACACCACCGTCGTCGGCGGCTTCGACGCCGTAGTGCCCTCAGTGCGGGGGCGGGCCTGGGTGACAGGGCTCGCCAGTTACCTCCTGGATCCTGACGACCCGTTCCCGGCCGGGTTCTTGCTGGGGCGTGACACCTGAAGGAGCGGTCGGCCCAGGCAGGTTCACCTTCGCCAGGGCAGCTGCCGCGGGCGGCAGAAGTCCTAGTTGTCGGCGCGGGCATCATCGGCACCGCCATCGCGGCGTGGCTGGCCCGGGCCGGGTTGGACGTCACCGTTGTAGACCGTTCCGGCCCGGCCGCCGGGACTAGCTCTTCAGGCGAAGGGGACCTGCTCGTCTCGGACAAGTTGCCGGGACCTGAACTGGCGCTGGCGCTCCGGGGCCTCGAGCGCTGGGGCGAGTTGGCCGAGCGAGCGGGCCCGCAGATCGAGTTCGAAAAAAAGGGCGGCCTCGTAGTCGCCCACGACGAGGCGGGCCTCCAGGAGTTGTGGGCACTGGCCCGGGCGCAGGCGGGACAAGGGGCGAGAGTCGACCTCGTGGACGGTGAGGCGCTCCGCCAGCTCGAACCGGCGCTGTCGAGGGAACTGCCCGGCGGCGTCGCCTACGAACAGGACGGACAGGTCCAACCCATGCTTGCGGTGGCATTTCACGTGGCCGAGGTCATCGGGCATGGGGGCCGGGTCGTCGGGGGGGTCGACGTGCTCGGGGCCGAACGAGACGGCGATGGCCTGATCTCAGCCCTCCTCACCAGTGCCGGGAAGGTCGTCGTCGGCGAATGGGTAGTAAACGCGGCCGGGCCCTGGGCCGGAGAGTTGGCCCGCCGGCTTGGCACCGAGATCCCGGTGGGGCCGAGGCGAGGCCATGTGCTCGTAACGGAGCCCCTGCCTCCGATCGTGCGGCGCAAGGTCTTCGAGGCGGGTTACATCGGTTCGGTCCATCAAAGTGACGCCGCCTGGGCGTGTTCGGCGGTCGTCGAGGCCACCGCCGGCGGCACGATGTTGCTCGGTTCTTCACGTGAGTCAGTCGGGTTCGACCAAGAGCTCAACGCCGACATCGTCGCCGCCATCGCCCGGCGCGCCATCGCCCTCGTCCCTGACCTTGCCCACGCCCGGTTGATGCGGGCTTACACCGGCTTCCGCCCGGCGACGCCGGACCGGCTCCCCATCATCGGGGCCGACGAGAGCGTCGGCCGTCTCCTGCACGCGACCGGGCATGAGGGCGCTGGAGTGGGCCTGTCCGAGGTCACGGCCGAACTCGTGCACAGCCTGGTGGTGGGGGGAACGCCGCCCCTCGACCTCGGTCCCTTCGCACCTGGCCGTTCCTACCCGGGACCGATAGCCGGCGACGCGTTCCCTCCATCCTCAAAGCCTCCTGCATCGCCGGGGGAGGCCGGCCACCCGACCGTCACGCTACGTGAAGTGCCGCCGCCGCTTTCGCAGCGGGGGAGCGCCGGCCTCGCGCCCGCCTCTCCCCCGGCGCCACCGCCCGGCCCAAATAGGGCCGGTGCGCTAACGAGCGCTGGCGGACAACGCCTCCGTTTCCGTTTCGACGGCCGTGACCTGACAGCGGCGAAAGGCACGACCATCGCCGGCGCCCTGATCGCCAACGGAGAACGAACGTGGCGGACGACCCGGACCGGGGACCAGCGGCGGGGGCTCTTCTGCGGGATCGGTACGTGCTTCGATTGCCTGGTCGACGTCAACGGGCAGAAGGCGGTCCGAGCCTGCCTGCTGGCACTGAGTGAAGGGGACAAGGTCGGCACTTCCGCATCGCGCGGCCTTGGCCTGGTGGAAGGCACACTGGACGCCGGCAAAGGGCTGTCGGCCAGAGACGAGCAGCCTGACGGCCGGGCCGGCAGAGATATTGACGTTGAAATGGCCGACGTAGTCGTTGTCGGCGGTGGCCCGGCGGGCATGGCCGCCGCCGCCGCTGCCGCGAGGCGAGGGGCGCGGGTGGTCCTGGTGGACGCGACGGCCCGTCTCGGTGGCCAGTTTTTCCGCCAGCCCCTCCTCGATGACGGCACCACGAGCACCCCCGCCGGCCCGAGCCTGCCCGCCCGTTTTCACGGCCTGGCGGCCGACCCGCTGGTCGACCTCCGCCTCGGCCGCAATGTGTGGTCGGCGTCCAGGGAAGCCACAGGCTTTCTTTTGCGCCTCGACGGTGGGCCTGGCCCG
Source organism: Acidimicrobiales bacterium (assembly GCA_030039575.1). Classification (GTDB taxonomy): domain Bacteria; phylum Actinomycetota; class Acidimicrobiia; order Acidimicrobiales; family Palsa-688; genus Fen-671. The sequence goes on from JASHVH010000257.1 coordinate 13,544, forward strand.
CCGTTGCGCTCCCGGGCCCTCGTCTTGGCTACCGGGGCGTCGGAGCTCGCCCTGCCCTTCCCGGGCTGGGAACTTCCCGGCGTGGTCACGGCCGGCGCCGCCCAGGCGTTGCTCAAGTCCCAGCGGGTCGCCGTCGGCCGGCGAGTCGTGGTCGCCGGCACCGGTCCCTTCCTGCTCCCGGTGGCGGCCGCACTGGCGAAATCGGGCGCACGGGTAACGGCAGTCGAAGCGGCTCAGGCTCGAGCGGGCCCGAGGGCACTGCCCGGTTTGGCCGCCCACCCCGCCAAGCTGGCCGAGGCGGCCGGGTACGCATGGGAACTGGCCCGCCACCGCGTTCGCTTCCTCACCGGCCGGGCCGTAATACGGTGCGAAGGCACGGGCCAGGTCGAACGAGCCGTACTGGCCAGGCTGGCGCCCGACTGGCAGGCGGTCAGAGGCCGGGAGC
>JASHVH010000258.1 GCA_030039575.1 Acidimicrobiales bacterium
CCAGCAAGCGGAAATTGGGCACCAGCTCAAAGGAAACGAGCTCGCTCATCCGGTCCGCGGTTGCTACCTCGTCGACGTTCAGCTCCTCGGCCACCAGGTCTTCCAGCAGCCGAGGACTTTCGGGCGGGACAGCTACCAGGGCGCGGCGCAGCGGCTGGCGCACCCTCAACCCGGCATGGGCCCGGGCCGAGCGGCCCAACGACACCAGGCGCCGGGCCAGCTCCATGGCCTGCTCGAGACCAGGGTCGAGAGCGGTTAGGTCGGGCTCCGGCCATCGGGCCAGGTGCACCGAGCCGGCCTCACCGGCGGAAGTGAGCTCGCGCCACATCCTTTTGGCCAGGAACGGGCAGAAGGGGGCCATGAGCAGAGAAACGTCAACGAGCGCCTCGTGCAAAGTCGCCTGGGCCGACAGGGAGTCAGCCGCCTGGATTGATGGGTCGGTCCGCCAAAAGCGGCGCCGGTTGGCGCGTACGTACCAGTTAGACAGGTCGTCGACGATGGCGGCGATGGCCTTGGCCGCCGGGAGGGGTTGGTAGTCGTCGAGCGCGGCCGTCACCTGGGCCATCGTCGTCTGGAGGCGGGAGCGCAGCCAACGGTCAAAATACGGTCGGTCCCGGGACGCGGGTACCGAGGGGTCGGCGGGGTCGAAATGGTTCAGCTCGGCGTAGGTGGCAAAAAAACTCCACGTGTTCCACAGCGTCATCAGCACCTCGGACCTCGAGGCGTCAATGGCTTCGAGGCTGGTGCGAGTGGCCGTCCAGGGCGAGCCCTGATGGAACATCCACCACCGCATCGGCTCGGCCCCACGCGTGTCGAGGATCGCCCAAGGGTCGATCACATTGCCCAGGCTCTTGGACATCTTTTTCCCCTCGGCGTCGACAATGTGGCCAAGGGACATCACGGTGCGGTACGGGGCTTGGCCGAACACAACGGTGTTCACAGCCAGCAGCGAATAAAACCAACCTCGAGTCTGGTCCACGGCTTCACAGATGAAGTCAGCCGGCAGCCGCAGCTCCTCGGTCGAACCGGGAAGGTAGGGGTAGCCGAGCTGCGCCGCCGGCATCGAGCCAGAGTCGAACCAGGCATCGATGACAGCCTCGACCCGCCTGGCCGTCTGGCCGCAGGTTGGGCAGGCAAACGTGACCCGATCGATAAGCGGCCGGTGCGGGTCGATGCCAGTCAGGTCCCGACCGGCCAGCTTTGACAAGTGGGCACGAGAGCCCACGCAAACGTCGTGGCCGTCAGGGCAGCGCCAGACCGGGAGTGGCGTGCCCCAGTAGCGGTCACGGGACAAGGCCCAGTCGATGTTATTGGCCAGCCACTCGCCGAAGCGGCCGTGCTTAAGCGTCTCGGGCCGCCAAATCACGCCCTCGTTCTCCGCTAGCAGCTGGTCCTTGTGCGCGGACGTGGCTACGTACCACGACGGCTTGCCCCAATAGATGAGCGCCGTGCCACAACGCCAACAGTGTGGGTACGAGTGAAGGTAGGCCTCCGCCTTTACCAGCAGCCCGGTGTCGGCGAGGTGCTCCACGATGGCACGGTTGGTTTCCCTTACGGGGCGGCCGCTCAGCCAGTCAGCTTCTACGAACCGGCCATCGGGGCCCACGGGGTTCAGGACCGGGAGCCCTTCACGCCGGGCCAGCCGCCAGTCGTCGACCCCGAAGGCGGGGGCGATGTGGACCAGGCCGCTCCCCTCGTCGGCGCTCACGAACTCAGCCGGGACGACCCGCCAGCCGTCGGCGCCCTCGGGTTCCGGCAGGACATCGACCGGGCGCTGGTAACGGACACCGACCAGCTGCTCGCCCGGGAAGCGGGCGGTGGCTCGGTCCCGGGCGCCCGGCCCTAGCACCGCCTCGATTCTGTCCTCGGCCATTACCAGGCCGTCCACGACGGCGTAGGTGAGGTCGGGCCGCACCGCTACAGCTGTGTTGGCCACGAGCGTCCACGGCGTTGTTGTCCAGATGACCAGCGCGCCGGCGCTCGCGGGGCCTTTGCCCACGATTGGCAAGCGCACGTACGCGCTCAAGTCCTCGATGTCCTGGTAGACGTCGGGTTGTCCGAGCTCGTGGCTCGACAGCGACGTCCCGCAGCGTGGGCAGTACGGGACTACCTTCACGTCCTCGAAGAGGTCCCCTGACTGCCACATTTGCCAGAGGTGCCACCAGACTGAGTCGATGTAGCTAGGGTCGAGGGTCCAGTAGGCGTGGTCAAGGTCGACCCAGTAACCGATCCGCCGGGTGAGCGCCTTCCAGTCGTCTACGTACTCGTAGACCGATTGGCGGCACCGCTCAACGAACCGCTCGACCCCGTACTCCTCGATCTGGTCCTTGCCCGACAGGCCGAGGGCCTTTTCCACTTCAACCTCCACGGCCAGGCCGTGCGTGTCCCAACCCGCCCGGCGCGGCACCGGTCGGCCGGTCATGGTCCGGTACCGGCAGATGAGGTCCTTGTACACCCGGGCCCACACGTGGTGGAGCCCGGGCCGTCCGTTCGCCGTCGGCGGGCCTTCGAAGAAGACGTACTCCGGACCGTCCCGGTGCTGACTGATGGAGCGCGGGAAGACGTCGTGCGCTTCCCAGTGCCCCAGTACTTTTTCTTCCAGGGCCCGAAAGTCCGGCTCGGGCGGCACAACCGGGAACCGCCTCGAGGGTTTTTGTTCGGGCACCGCTCCTCCTCGCTGCCTACGCCTGTCGTGTGGCGCAGGGACGAGGCCAAGGCCCCGCGGTACCACCCTGCTTGGCCCGAGGAGACCCTGGGCCCGCTCTCTTCGGGGCTATAACGGGCCCAACCCGTCCCGTTCTACTGAGGTAACCCAGCCGTGGGGTACCCGTTCTTCGGGAGGCTCCGGGGTGATCGCCCCATCGCGGCCGTTAACACGATCCTACTGGCGACGTTCCTCGGCGGCCGCCTGAGATCCTCGACGACCGGCTGTTATTCGTCCACCTCTCCGCGCGAGCGATGGGCCTGTTTGCCGTCCGGCTCAGCGCCGGCCCCGCCCGCCCGCAGGCGGTCGAGCACCTGTTGGCAGATGCGCCCCAGCTGGCGGGCCTGTTCGGGGCTCAAGGCGTCGAACAGCCATTCCCGCACGGCGGTGACGTGGCCGGGGGCCGCCGCCTCCAGGGCGGCCAGGCCCTGGGGGGTGAGGACGGCCACCCCGCCCCGGCCGTCGCTCGGGCAGGAGCGCCGCTCCGCCCACCCGGCCGCCTCCAGCCGGGCCATGGCGTGCGACAGGCGGCTGCGCGAGCAGCCGGTGGCCTCGGCCAGGTCCCGCAGGCGCAGGGCCCGGCCGGGGGCCTCGGACAGCCCCACCAGCACCTGGTAGTAGGACACGGGCATGCCCGCCTCGGCTTGCAGCTGGGCCTCCAGCCGGGCCCACAGCAGGCGGGTGGCCTCCAGGAAGGCGCGCCAGGCCCGCTGCTCGTCGTCGTCCAGCCAGCGGGCCTCGGTCACGCCCCCATGGTACGGCCGGGGCCGGGCGGGAATAGTTGAAGCATCAACCATGTTCGCACCAGATGACCAAAGTGGTTGAAAGCTCAATAACTAGGAGGCACCCCATGGCCAACCTGGCCCTGACCGAGATCCCCGGCTACGTGGCCGGTACCTGGGCCATAGACCCGGCCCACTCCGACGTGTCGTTCACCGTGCGCCACATGATGGTGAGCAAGGTGCGGGGCCACTTCGAGAAGTTCGCCGGCCAGGTGGTGACCACCGCCGACCCGCTCGGCTCCAGCGTGGCCGCCGTGGTGGACGCCACCAGCTTGAACACCAACCACCCCGACCGGGACAACCACCTGCGCTCGGCCGACTTCTTGGAGGTGGGCACGTACCCCACCCTCGAGTTCCGCTCCACCGGCCTGCGCCCCCGGGGGGCCGACCGGTACGCCCTGGACGGGGAGCTGACCGTCCACGGGGTGACCCGCCCGGTCACCTTCGAGCTGGAGCTGAACGGCTTCACCAAGGACCCCTACGGCGGCTACCGCACCGGCTTCTCCGCCACCGCCGACATCAGCCGCAGCGACTTCGGGGTCAGCCTCAACCTGCCCATGGAGGGCGGTGGGGTGGTGGTCGGCGACAAGGTCCAGCTCCGCCTGGAGGTCGAGGCCGTCCTCGACCCCCCCGCCGCCTAAGGCCAGGGCCCATCGGGCCGCACGAGACGGTGGGACCCACGTGCTCGTAAAGACAGCTACGGGCCTGCGCAAGAGGCCGCGCGCCAAACGTTCAGGCAGCTGGCAACTGGAAGCTGCAACCTAAGGCGCGCGGCCGTTGCGCGTTCGCGCCAGTGGCCGGCACCAGGTCGACCGGAGCGCCGAGCAGCGTCTCGAGGTCCGCTTGGCACTGGGCAAGGGGAGCAGGCCGGCGCCGGGGGGCACGTCTACGTGAAGGTCGACATCGCTGTCGGGGCGCTCGTCGTCCCTGGCGACGCTCCCGAAGATTCGCGGGTTGGCGAGCCCATGCCGGTCGAGCGCTGCGAGGATCTCGCTGCGGTTTCTCCGACCCGCCGGGCGAGCGGCCGGTCGCGTCGCCGGCGACTCTCGGGGAAGACATGTGGACCTCCAGACCGAACCCGGTGGCCTCCACGAGCCGGGCCAGGGAGGGAAGTGAGGCCTGGCGCGCCCCCGGTTCGTAGGCCTTCTAGGCCGCTCCTAGGTCCCGGGGGCGGCAACAGCTATCCCTACCGAGGTGGCCGTGGCCCGAGCGTCGGCGCGGGTCTTGGCCCCGAGCTTGTGGAGGATCGCGTCGACATGCTTCTCGACCGTCCGAACGGAGAGCACGAGCCGTTCGGCGATCTGGCTGTTCTGCAAGCCCTCGTTCAATAGCGCCAGCACCTCCAGCTCGCGGGCCGTGAGCCCGTACTGGTTCCGGCGGGTCGTGGCCCGGGGGCCGCGCGGCAACGACGCCACGCCTCGGTCGCGCAGTCGTCGGGCCACGATCGCCGCGGCTGGGCGGGCTTCGAGCGCCAACAGTTCGTCCAGCGCCAGGCGGAGCCGCGACTCGTCGTCGGCGTCGGCCAGGCAGAGGGCGGCCTCGTAGGGGCACCCGGCCTCGGCCCAAAAGGCCCGGGCCGCGTCCGAGCAGCCGGCCAGCTGTAGGCCATGGGGCGATCCCGCCACGACTGGGTTCGCCGCGCCCAGACCGGCACGACGCCGCCACACGCCGAGCTCGTCGGCCAGGGCCGACCCGCATCTCAACGCCAGCGCCAACGCCACTTCCGTCGCAGATGCAACGCCGTCAGGATCACACCCGAGCCAAGCGGCTTCGGCGCGAGCCGCCGCCACGGGGCCAAGCCGATTTACCTCACCCGTTGGTCGGGCCAACTCCCACGCCTCGTCGAGCAGCGCCCTATGGCCGGGGTCCCCGCGCCTCGCCCCGACAAGCCCGAGGACCGTCAGGGCGGTGATGCCCGGGTTTATCGACGTCCGGGGGATGCGCAAGACCACATCAGCCGCCTCGACTGCTTCTGCCCAGCGGCCCTGTTCGAGGTAAAGGCGCGCCCGGAGCGAAAGCAAGTAAAGGCGGAGCAGCTCGAACCCTTGGTCGCTGCAGTACCCGAGCCCCTTCGCCAGCACGTCGGCGGCCACGTCGTACCGCCGAACACCCAGGGCTCTACGCAGGAGCTCTACGTATAGTTCTCCGACGTGTTCGACCAAGCCAGCGCCCTCGGCGTCCTCGAGGATCCGCTCGATTGCCTCCAACCCGCCGTCGCGAAGCCCGCACGCCAGGACCTTCCGGGCGTGAAGCGCTGTCTCGGTGTCCCCCATTTCCTCAGCCAGCTGCAAGGCCCGTCCGGCCCATTCGGCGCCCGCCTCCCACCCCTCGGTTTCGCCGATGTTCCCCGCCAAGCTGGCGTACGCCTTGGCCAGGTCGCGACTGGCCGGGAGGGCCTCGAGCACGGCGACAGCTTCACGAGCGGCCCGCCCCGACTCGCCCGTCCGTCCCGGGCACCAGAGGATCCCGGAGAGGTGCAGCAATGTGCGCGCTTCCCCGAACCTGTCGCCGAGCGCACGACGGCACTCCAGCGCCGCCTCGAGGGCGGCTATCGATTCATCACTTTGGTCGGTCAGGTCGCACTCATGCGACCGCCGCTCAAGCACGTCGGCCCGCTCGTCGAGCGGCAGCATTGCCCCGGACCGGAGGATCCGACCGTACTGAGCGGCCGCCTCGCGGTGAGCGCCCATCGAGCTGGCTCGCTCCGCAGCAGGGAAGGCGAAGCGGACGACAGCGTCGGGTTCCCCGGCCGCCTCGGCGTGGTGGGCCAGCCGAGCGAAGTCCAAGGCGTGGTCCGGGCGAGCGGAGATGGCGGCGAGAGCCTGACGGTGCAAACGAGCTTTGTTCGCCGGGCCAACCGCGCTCTCCAGGCTGAGACGGGCCAACTCGTGCCGGAACACCACCCCGTCGCCCTCCGGCACCAGCATGCCGGCAGCGACGCACTCGTCGATGGCCTGGACGGCCGCGCCCGCCAGCGCTTCAAGCAGCCACAGCTCGGCTCGTTGGGGGACCACCGCCGCCGCCTCGAGGAGGCTCCGGGCACTGGGGCTCAGTCGCGCGGCCCGGGCCAGCACGGCGTCCTTGACCGTGGCCGGGATCTCTTGGCTGCCGCTGGCCAGGACTTCTACCACGAAAAACGGGTTGCCCCCGGTCTTGTCGTACAGTTCTCGGCCGTCCACGTCGTGCGGCGCCGCCAGTTGGCCTACGGCGGCGGGTGACAGAGGTGCCAGCTTCAGCCGTCGGACGGCTCTTGTCGTAGCCAGTTCCCCCAGGACCCTCCGCAGTGGGTGGGCGTTCTCGAGGGCGTCGTCGCGGTAGGTACCGACCACCAGGGCCGGGACTGTCCCGGCCCGGCGCACGAGCAGGGTGAAGACGTCGAGGG